>JBDHLU010000028.1:0-24571 GCA_039656555.1 Gemmatimonadota bacterium
GGGTCATGACCGAGATCCTGCAGTGGTTGAAGGCCGGGACTGGCGCCCGCCGTTATCTTATGGCACACTTCTCCCGAACCTACGCAAGGCACCGGTATGGCGAATACGAAGAATCCCTTGGGCGTCGTTGGGTCACTGTGGATGGGGGCAAGTCTCATCATACTGATTGTCTCGGCGTTCTTTGAAGGGCCGCGCGAATTCCTGGTCGGGCTGAACATCTACACACACTTGTTGTTTTTTTGGGGCGTCATGGCGCCCGGCGTCGTGATGTGTTTGTTGGCGCTAAAGGGTGGAGAGGCAGCCAGCTAGCTCGTCGGCATGAGGCCTCGACACCCCGAAAAGTGACTAGATCCCACTGCCTTCCGCGCCATCGGTCGCCATCTTCGCGTCGCCCTCGGCCTCGAAGTGCTCTTTGTACCACCCGATGATCCGTTGCCAGTGGTCGTGGAAGTCTTCGACCGTACTCGTACGTCCCGCGCCGTGCCCCGCGTTCATGTAATGCACCCATACGACTTCCTTCCCTAGACGACGCAGGGCGTAGTACATCTCGCGCTGGTTCGTCGCGGGGACGTTCCAGTCTCCCTCTCCGGTCAACATCAACAGCGGCGTCTCGATCCGGTCGGCGTAGAGAATCGCGGAGTGCGCGAGATACTTTTGTGGTTGCTCCCACAGCGTCGCACCAATGCGGTCCTGCCCCTCTTCGGCAGCGCGGTAGTTGCGAGTCGTGATCTTGGGCGAGTCGCCGAGAAAGCTGATGATGTTCACCTTCCCGGAAATGTTGATGGCGGCGGCGAAGCGGTTGGTCTGGGTGATCAAGATATTGGTCGCGTAGCCACCGTAGCTGGTGCCGTGTACGCCGAGTTTGTCGGGATCGACCAGCCCGCGTTCGACGAGCTTGTTGATCCCGGCGGTGACGCCTTTGAGCCATCCCTCACCGGGGAACCCGGTTTCGAGTTTGGCAGACGGACGGAATCCGAAGAACCCGGCGTTGGCGAGCAGGTTCATGCGGTGGTTGTACCCATTGTCGAAGAATTCCTCGTAGATTTCGGAGACCAGCGGGTAGGTCTTGCCTTCTTCGTAGTTCACTGGGTAGTACAGGATCCCGTAGAGCGTGTTGCCATCGACGTCCAGGTACGCCACGAGTTCGCTTCGCGTCATGGCGCGCGTGCTCACCCACGGATTGAGATCTGTCAGCCGCGTAGTGGACGAGAAGGTGGCGTCGGACACGTACAAGTCCGCGGGCATGTCGCCGTCCGACCGTGTGTAGAAAATGCGTGAGCCATCCTCCGAGAACTGCCACCCCCGGTAGAGGTTTGCGTCCTTGACGAGGTCGCTCATGCGTTGGGAGGCGATGTCGTAGCGTACCATTCCTCGTTCCCACCGATCGCGAGCCGAGTAGGTCATGAACAGGCTGGTTCCATCCTCGCTCCAACCGTTGACCGAGAGGCGTGGCCCTTCGTCATTGTCCTCAGGCGTTTCGAAGGCCAACTCCATCATGCCCGAGGCGATGTCCAACACGTGATAGCCGGTTTGTGACCGTACCAAGAGTGCGCCATCGTCGGGGCGCCAACGCATCACTGAGTAGCGAAGCTTCGTCGAGTCGTCGTCGCTGACGGGCGTCCGATAATCCTCGGTGAGTACGCGCGCCGAGTCGTCGGCAATGCTGCGTACGAACACATCGCCTTTTTGGGAGTAGGCGAACACCGTGCCGGCGTCATTCCATGACGCACTGATGCGGTCCTCACTCTTCTCTGAGAGCGTGTGCGTCTCCCCCGCTTAGCAGGTCCAGCGTGATGATTGCGTAGTCCGTGCCCTTCCCGCGCTCGTACGCGGTCTTGAGAGGCGACGATTCCGTGAAACTCAGATAACGACCGTCGTCCGACTGCTTAAACCCGCTGTAACGACCTTCAGGCAGCAGTTCGCGTACGTCGCGGGAATCGAGGTCGACCAGCGCAGGGATGGTCAGCGACCCGCGCGCCCGCACTGCGTCCCACGCGAGAAAGTCGTTGCGTGAATCCTGAACGATGGTCGGGCCGAACGAGAGCTCGCAGTATGCCTCCAGCGACGCTTCCCGCCAACCGGATGCACGCAGCGCGATCAGCACACCGCTTCCGTCCGGTTGCCACTCGAGCGTCGAGTTAGACGCGATTTCCTTGTCTGTATCGAGGGCCACCTTGCGTGTGCGGTCTCGCTCGCGGTCGTACGTGTAGAGCGCGTAGCGGTCGCCCTCCAGTAGGAAGAAAGCGAGTGTGCGCCCATCGGGAGACCAACGTGCGTTTCGTACCTGCACGCGTTCGTCGAACACGGATTGGACCGATCCATCCGCGGCGTCGATCACCACCAGCTTGCGAAAAGACGGTGAGATGTATGTTGGATCTCCGAACCGCATGTGGTCGACGTTCTTCCGATCGCGGTCCGTCCAGAACGTGGCGGCGACGAACGCCCCATCAGCGGTGATGTCGGAGCGCGACATCTTGACCACGTTGAGGACGTCTTCGGTCGTGAATGGTTGCGTGCTCTGCGCATTGGCATTCGTAGCGAAGCCGATGCAGAGCGTCAGGACGGCGATGAGATGACGCATGGTATGACCTTGCCTCGGGTGTGGCGGTGATATAGAACCCGGGCCGGGAGATGTCCAGGAGGTGGCTACCGCGTTCCAAAAGAAAAGGGCCGTTCCCATGTGGGAGCGGCCCTTTGCCTTTTCCGTTTCCCCCTAGTCTACTCCCACCACGCGATCTCGCCCTGGTGGCCACACGAACCACAGGTTCGCTTGGCGGGGCGACCCCAGAGCGCCGACCGGCGGGCACATTGTGGGCATACCAGGTAGCGGCGGCCGACGTCTTCTGCTTGTCTCGATGGATCCGGATCGTGTCCGACCCGGTGGACGATAGAGAAGTGCCGTGGACGATCCGGGCGTACATCCAGAATGCGTCGTGGAACGTCGGTCTTTTCGCCGTAGAGGACCAACCCAACGCGGTCCTCCCGGCCGTTTTCGACGACGGGATACCACGCCCCATGCCGAAGATTCCGGGAATGCGGCGGCCAGTATCCGGCCAGAACGCGGGCCCACGCGTGGGTCTTGGAAGGCTTGGTTTGCATGCAGAAATCTGGCGAATGTTGCAGCCGAAGGGGAGGTCTGGCTGTGATGCCGGTCACATGGCCTCGCCCCACGTGGTGGAGGGCGATGGTGATCTACGGCGCCAGGCCGAATACGTACACCACGCTTCCTGTTGACATCACTACATACTGCTTCCCGTCGATGCCAAAACTCATTGGATTTGAATGCGCGGCGGCTCCGGCATAAAAGTCCCACAGCGGCTGGCCTGTGGTCGCATCGAGGGCGAAGAGGTTGCCCTCATCACTCCCACCGAAGACGACGCCACCCGCGGTGGCCATGATGCCGTTCCATGGCGGTCGCAACAGATCGAAGTCCCAAACGGTTTCGCCCGTCAATGCGTCGAGGGCGCGGACGGCACCGCTTGCGTCGTCCCCTGACAACGCTTGCTCACCGCCGCCCATGAACGGCCGGCCTGGCTCGTATTCCGCCTCGCCCTTGTAGTAGACAGCGCTCATTTGCCGGACCGCAACGTAGAACAAACCGGTCGCGGGACTGTAACTCGGACTGAACCAGTTTGTGGCGCCCTGAAGGCTTGGCCACACCAGTTTCCCGTCAAACGTAGGTTCCATGTCCGGAATGACGATTGGGCTCCCATCAGGATTGAGTCCTTCAGCCCAAGTTTGTTTCGAGTACTGCGCACCGGTCACGAACGCACCGGTCTCGCGATCGAGTAGGTAGTAGAACGCATTGCGGTTGGCCAACCCGACGAGCTTTCGCATTCGACCGTCAATCTCGCCATCGAAGAGGATGGGAATTTGATTCGCGTCCCAGTCGTGTGTGTCGTGCGGTGTGTATTGGAAATACCAGACCATCTCACCGGTCTCGGGCCGCAGCGCCAGCAGGGAGCAGGTGTACAGGTTGTCGCCCGGCCGTTCGTCACCGTTCCAATCGGGAGCAGGATTGCCCACGGTCCAATAGAGGAGATTCAATTCCGGATCATATGATCCTGTTAGCCACGTGGAACCGCCGCCCGTTTGCCACGAATCGCCACCCCATGTTTCGCTCCCGGCCTCACCGGGTTCCGGCACCGTGTAGATGCGCCAGTCTAGTGCACCAGTCTCCGCATCATACGCGTCGATGTATCCGCGAATACCCGCTTCGGCGCCGCTCACACCGACGACTACTCTGCCATCGACTGCGAGTGGTGCGAGCGTGAGCGCAAAGCCAAGGTCGTTGTCCCCAACTGTGACGTCCCACTTCACCGCGCCGGTTGCCGCATCGAGCGCCACCAAGTGTGCGTGCAACGTGCCGACGAAGATCGTGCCGTCGAGAATCGCTACGCCGCGATTTACCTGCGGGAACCCAATGTGCTTTACGCCCGACGGCATGTCAGGCGACCACCGCCAGATACGCTGACCCGTGTGCGCGTCCAGCGCGGTGACGGTACTGGGTGGTTCGGTCAGGTACATGATGCCATCGACCACGAGCGGTGTCGTCTCGACGGTGCTTCCACCGCCGACCTGGTAGGCCCATTCGACGCGCAGGCGATGCACGTTCGACGCGTTGATCTCGTCCAGCGCCGAAAACCGGTGTGACGCGTAGTTGCCCGAGTAGGTCAACCAGTTCTGCGGTTCCGCGTCGGCGTTCACGAGGCGCGAATAGGGGACTTGGGCGGAGGCAGGAGACGGGGTGAAGACGGTGAAGACGGTGGCGACGGTGGCGACGGTGATTCTCATGGGCGCAGTTCTCGTAAACTGATCAAGTAGGCGACGATGTCGTCCAATTCATCGTCGGTGAACACGTCGCGATAGTTGGGCATGAGGCTCTGACCAAATTGTTTCACCAGCATCTCGAGTTCATCTTTGTCGAACGAGTGGATCCTTCCCGCCTGATCGCGTACCAGAATCGCGAAGCTGGACTCATTCACCCGGTAGCCGCTTACCGTCTTCCCGTCTTCCCGTCTTCCCGCCTGTACCGGCAGGTATTGGGCAAACCCCGAGGGATGGAATCCACCACCTTCCGGTAGGGCCGTGCCGGGATCGACCATCGATTCCCGAATGAATGACAGGTTCCGACGAGCACCGACGCGAACCAACTCGGGGCCGAACTGCGTGCCGACCCCGTTTTGCCCGTGGCACGCCGTGCAACCGCCTCTTTCGTGGAACAGCTGTTCCCCACGCGCGGCATCGCCCGTGACCGGTTCGGCGGTGGTGGTGCGGCTAAGTGTGCGGACATAAGCCGCGACCTTTTGGGCCTCGAACGATGAGATGGACCAATCCCCGATCATCCCCGTGTTGGGAATGCCACCGCGAATGACCCCAACGAGCGTAGCGTCGTCACGGGCGTAGGTCAGATATGGCCGCGCAAGGGCAGGACCCTCACCGCCGTGACCTTGCATTCCGTGACACCGGGCACAGCGTCCCTCGTAGAGCCTCTTCCCGTGGGCTACATCGTCGTCCGAGAGATCGGCAAGCGCCTGAGCATGGGCAGGAACTGGGATCGTCATCCCGAGCAGAACCGTGACCAACCAAAGAGGAGCGCGCAGCATACGACGAGGATACGGGACGGGGTGGGGGGTGGCTAGGGGGCGGTGGTAACGACTTGAGAACGAAGGTTATTCTGGAATTCTTCATTCTCAATTGTCAGTTTTCCCCCTTCCGCTTTGCGGTACGGGGCCCCAAATTTAGGGAGCAAGGCCTTTAGGCGCGGCTTTTGCAATTAGGATCTGTCGGGGATTGGAGATCACATTCCTGTCATCTGAGATCGCTTGAAGACGATCAACAACTTCAAATTAGTGATCTCCAGTCTCCTGTTTGAATTGAGAACTGGAAGCTACGAATTGAGAATTGAGATCGACCAACAACAATTCTCAAACACGAATCTCGTCCCCGTTCGCTAGTTTCCGTTTCCGTCCACCGTGTGGCGGAGTTTGCGAACGCTCTCCACCACGGCCGCTGGCCGCTCCTCGAAAATGTAGAGCCCCACGTCGGGCACCGAATCAATGGCGAACGAAGCAAGCGAGCGGCGGAGCATGTCGACTTCGTCCGATGGCACGGCTCCGACGTGGTCGGCGGTGCCGATCATGAGGCGCACCGGCGATCGAATACGGCCGAGCGTGGACTCCAAGGTCCATGGCTCCTTCGCCTTGCCCATACCGCGAAACGCATCGATCGTTGCGCCAAGATCCTGCGCGGCACCTTCGGTATATCCATACACGATGTCGTCCGTCACCCACGCCGGATCGCCGGCAGATTCGACCATCCGTCCGTACACGATGGTTCGAAAGAGATCCTTGCCACCGATGAACTTGATAGCCGGGGCGAAGCGCATCGAGCGCCGAAGCCCAGAGGTCATGGCCTGCTCGGTGGGGCCTCCTCCAATCGACAGGATGCCATCGACCAAGTCCGGTCGCTGAATCGCAAGCCGGAACGCCATGGACGCGCCGATCGAATGTGCAATCACGATCGCGCCAGTGACGCCCAGCGAATCGCTCACTGCAGCGATACGACCCGCCTGCGCGGTCAGCGAATAGTCAGCGTCTTTCGGACGCGAGGAAGCCCCGATGCCCAGTGGTTCGACGGCCAACACCTGGTACCCGTCGTCGACGAGCAGCGGCGTGATCTGCCGGAACCCGTACGACGCGCCGAACAGGCCGGGGATCAACAGGATGGGCTTGCCGGTACCGGTTACGGTGACCGAAAGCGTTTCGGCGGGTGCAACAGGAATCTTGAGGATCTCGGTCGTGTCGGCGATGACCAGGAGGCAGAGGAGTAACATGGCCTGAATCCAACACTTCAGGTCCAATTCAGCAAGCCTTCAATGTGCGGGGGCGATGTTACACGATCCGAAGGAGTGCACAGGGGAAGGGTATGAGCGAGGCCCATGGAGTTGGGGTGAGGCTTGGGGCGCTCGAGGCATTGGGCTTCGAGCACGGTAGTATCCCTTGCTCCGAAACCGAGACCCTCCGATTCGGCCGCGACACCTGGAGGACTACCCGCACCACGCTCGCCATGGGCACCCGTGTGTCTACGGTGGTGCTTGGCGGGTCGCCGTCGCGAACGGAGGAAGCGACAGGCCGCGCGTTCCAGGAGATGACCCGGCTTGTCGGTGTGCTGAGTCGCTTCGATTCGTCATCTGCCATCGCCTATTTCAATGATGTTGGAGAGTTTCGCGACCCGCCGCCGGAACTCACGCATGTGGTCTCGGAATCGGTGCATTATCACATGGTGAGTCGGGGCGCGTTCGATATCACCGTGGCGCCCGTAGTCGATCTTTACCGCACCGGTGGCGGCTTCGCGCCGACGGCGGCCGCAACGGCTGAGGCGATGGAGCTGGTGGGTGCCCAGCATATCGCGATGTCGAACCACCGGCTGAAGTTCGAGCGGTTGGGCATGTGGATCACATTGGACGGGATCGCCAAGGGGTACATCGTCGACTCTATGGCGCATGAGCTCGAGCGGTACGGCATCAGACGTCACTTGATCGAAGCCGGTGGCGATATCCGCACCGCGGGGACCAATCAATCCGGCGAACCGTGGCGCATTGCGGTGCGCGATCCCTCGGGGCCGGGGATCATCCTCGGCACGATCCGGCAATGTGAGGGCGCGGTCGCCACGTCAGGCGGCTACGAGAACTACTTCGGAACCAACCTGCGTTTTCATCACATCGTGAATGGTACCACGGGTACGTGCCCGACTTGCGCGAGTGTGTCAGTCACGGCCCCGACAGCCATGGCGGCGGATGCGCTAGCGACCGGCACATTCGTGATGGATCCGGAATCTGCCATCGGGCTCATCGAATCGATCCCCGGATGCGCATGTCTCGTCATCGATTCCCACGGAAATCACCGAACCTCGACTGGTTGGAGATTCGAGGTGGAGTCATCATGACAGAACAGACTCGGCGTTACACAAGGTTCCAAGCGACGGTTCTCATCGTCCTGCAACTGTTCATTGGGTGGCACTTCCTGTACGAAGGACTAGCCAAGCTGATGAACCCCCATTGGACTGCCGCCGGTTACTTGGCGGACTCCCAGTGGTGGTTCTCGGGGCTGTTCGTCCAACTCGCTGCCAGCCCCATGGGACTCACGATCGTGGATCTCTTGAATGCGTGGGGCCTCGTGGCCATTGGACTGGGGCTCATGCTCGGATTCCTCACGCGGTATGCCGCGTGGGCCGGTGTGGTCGTGCTCCTGCTCTACTACATCGCGGCACCACCGTTCGCCGGCTACGTATATGGCATGCCCGCCGAAGGCAGTTACCTCATGGTGAACAAGGTCCTGATCGAAGCGGCAGCGCTCGGAATCCTTCTCGCATTCCCGACCCGTTCACTCTTCGGACTGGACAAGCTCTTCGATATTAGACGCGACCGCGACTACCAGGCCCTGAAACGGGCCCACGTTTGAGGGTGAAGCGATGAACGACAAACAAGAAGACTGGACGGGCATCAGTCGTCGTAGTTGGCTCAAGGCGCTCGCGTCGCTCCCGGTGGTGGGGGTGTTCTTCTACAACTTCCTCAAGAAGAAGGCGAAGGACGACGCCACCAGGCGGGCCATTCTCTCCGAACTCGGTGTGGGCGAGAGCGGGCCGGCATTCATTCCCAACGCTGTCTCCCGTCCGGTGGGTGACCGCGTTCGCGTTGGGATCATAGGATTTGGCGGTGAAGGGGAGGCGTTGATTCGGCATGCGGGCTTCGCGCACCCGGATTGGATCGAGGAATCGCACGAAGACCTGCGCGAGAATCCCGCGAGCAAACGGCTCGAGACCTATCTGAACCAAAGTGACCTGAACATCGAAGTGACAGCGGTGTGCGACCTGTTCGACGTGCGCGCCGAACGCGCCATTGCAGCGTCGCAAACGGCGGTGCGGTCGGGAGGTGGACCGGCATTGCGGCCTGCTACGCGGTATCGACGCTACACCGAAGTGTTGGAGAGTCCCGATGTAGATGCAGTGATCATCGCGACACCGGATCACTGGCACTCGCGCATCACGATCGATGCGGTGAACGCCGGGAAGCACGTCTACTGCGAAAAGTGTATGACGCGTACCGAAGATGAGGCCCACGCGGTCTACGACGCGGTCACGAACTCCGACATTGTTTTCCAGTTGGGACACCAGAACCGGCAGTCGGAGAGTCACATCAAGGCGCGCGAGGTCATCGGCGCCAACATCCTTGGTCCGATCACACTCGTCGAAGCCACGACCAACCGCAACACCCAATGGGGCGCCTGGGTGTGGGATATCCACGAGGACGGAAACCGCAAGACCATCGATTGGGAGCACTTCCAGGAACCCGCACCGCATAAGGTGCCGTTCAATCTCGAGCGGTTCTTCCGGTGGCGCTGCTGGTTCGACTACGGGACCGGTCTTGCCGGAGACCTCTTGTCCCACGAATACGATGCCGTCAACCAGATCCTCGAATGTGGTATTCCTAAATCGGCAATGGCGTCAGGTGGGATCTACTACTTCAAGGACGGCCGCGACGTGCCGGACGTGTTCCAGGTCGTGTACGAGTATCCCGAGCGTGACATGACACTCGTCTACAGTGCCACGCTAGCCAACAGCAACTACCGGGGTCTCCAATTCATGGGGCACGACGCCACGATGAAAGTCAGCGGTATCCTGACTGTGTCGGCAGAGCAGGATTCCACGCGCTACAAACAGAAAATCGAAGACGAGATCATCGATCCGCAACGGCCGATGTTCACCTACCGCGCGGGTTTCAAAGGCATCGACGCGGTGACCTCGGCGACGGAGCAGTACTTCGCGAGTCGTGGATTGTTGTACACGTACCGCGAAGGAAGACGCGTTTCGGCGTATCACCTGCTCGTCAAAGATTGGTTGGATTGCATACGAGGCGGTGGGGTGCCAAGCAGCAACATCGAGCGTGGGTTCGAAGAGGCGATCACGTGTCACATGGCGACGAGGTCGTTACTGGAAGGCCGACGGGTTGAGTGGGATCCAGTGCAGAGAAGAATCGTGTGAGCGGAACACGACGTAACGATGCCGGTGGCAGGGGTGAGGCGTATCAGGTCTGGATCCGTTCAACCCGTCTTCAGGCCCCCTTCAAGATCAATCATCGATGTTTCACGATCAGGAACAACAGATCGTGTAGACAAAGGGGAGAATCATGACCAGGACCTTGCTATCATACGGCGCGGCGTGCTTGCTGGTATTCGCAACTGCCTGCTCGACTACCACCTCAACCACGCAGCAGGCGGCCATACCGATTGCGGCTCCGGCGGAAACCGTGTTCGTGGCGCAGCAAGATGCGGTTGCACCGCTCGAACCCGGGCGGTTCGACATGGGGAAGATGTGGACCTTCGAGAACGCGCCGTTGGCGTACTTCCAAGAGGCATACGACTTCACCGCAACGGATGAATGGCTGGAGCACGTTCGCATGGCGTCACTGCGCCTGCCCAATTGCACGGCGTCGTTTGTCTCGTCAGGCGGGTTGGTGATGAGCAACCATCACTGCGCCCGCGGGTCTGCCTCGCAGGTCACCCGAGAAGGCGAGGATTTGCTCACCAACGGTTTTTACGCGGAGACGCTGGAAGACGAGCGACCCGTGCCCGGTCTGTGGGTGGACCAGCTCGTCAAGATGCAGGATGTGACACCGCTCGTGATGGGCAATGTGAATCAGTATCTGTCTGATGCGGCGTTGCTACAGCAGCGACAGGACGTGCAAAGGGCAATCGGCGACAGCGCCAGTGCGGCCTATGGACTTCAATGCTCGGTCACGTCGCTGTACCAGGGTGGGAAATATTCTCTCTACTGCTTCAAGCGGTACGACGACGTGCGGTTGGTGTTCGTGCCCGAACTGCAGATTGGATACTTTGGCGGTGACGCCGACAACTTCACCTACCCTCGCTACGTCGTCGATGCGTCGTTCTTCCGCGTCTACGAAAATGGGCAGCCGTATCACCCCGAGAAGTTCTTTGGGTGGAGTGAGTCCGGAGCGCAGGTCGGAGACCCTGTGTTCGTCATTGGGAATCCCGGATCGACCGAGCGTTTGAGTACCATGGCGCAGCTCGAGTTCGCCCGCGACCTTCGCGAACCGTTTGTGGTGCAACTCCTCCAGAGCCGTACCGACATTCTGTCGCACTTCATGGACCACCATCCGGAAACGCGGCCACAATACATCAACCAATGGTTCGGCTGGATGAACAGCTTGAAGCTCTATCGTGGACGGCAAGAGGCACTGAACGATCCGGAAATCATGGGCCGTAAGCTCGGTTTCGAACAGCAGTTCCAGCGAGCGGTGCAGGCGGATCCGGCGCTCGACGCCAAATACGGTACGGTATGGGCAGAGATCGCGGGAATCCGGTCAGAAATGGCGCTGGTTTACCCGACGTACATGGCTCTCAACTTCAGTGGCTCCTTGCGATCACAGACCCTTGCCACCGCCGCCGACATGTTGCGTTACGCCACAGCCGTCCAGCGGGGCGAGCCCGACAGTGTCACTGGTCCGCTGCGGATGCGGATTGCCAACCGTGAGATCGATACGCGACTGGATCACCACTTGATCGAAGCACAAATCCAGGATGTGCTCCGTTTCCTGGGTCCCGATGATCACTTTGCGCTCCGGGCGCTCGGTGGAATGACCGCAGAGGAAGCGGCGACCTCCATCATCGAGAACTCACCGTCGGTGGTTGACGCCGAAGCGCGAGCGGTGTTGCTGGATGACCCGTCTCGATGTTTTGACAGTGATGATCCCGCATTGGCCTTGGTGCGCGATGCATTGCCGCGCTTCGAGAAGGCACAACAACGCTACCGCGAGTTGAGTATCCAGGAGTCGGCGCGCACGGCCCAACTGGCGCGCGCGCTGTTTGACGTGTACGGGACCGATTTGCCGCCCGATGCGACGTTCACGCTCCGTATCGCGGACGGCATTGTGACGCCATATGACTACAACGGTACGAAAGCGCCGGCGTGGACGACGTTCTACGGCATGTACGACCGGTATTACTCCCACAAGGGGGACGAGCAATGGGCGCTGCCCGATCGGTGGCTCGATCCACCGGCCGACTTCGACATGAGCACACCACTCAACATGGTGTCGACGAACGACATTACAGGCGGCAACTCGGGTAGTCCGATGATCAATACCGACCTCGAGGTCGTTGGCCTGATCTTCGACAGCAACATCGAAGGGTTATCAGGCGACTTCATCTACACCACGGAAGTCGCGCGGTCGGTATCGGTGCGCGCCGAGGCGATCTTGGAGGCGCTCCGGCACATGTACCGGGTGGAGAGGATCGTAGAGGAGTTGGTAGGGAATTGAGAATCAGTTCCTGAGGCTCCACGCGTGCTCGAGGGCGCTATGATTAGTCAATCATGATTCCAGACTCGTCGACTCCTTCTGCACTCATCCGTCGCGCCTCGGCCGACAGTGCAGCCTCGGTATCCGGAGAACGCTCGTTACCCTCAGACATGATGGACCGCGCGGCGAAGCGGCTGCGCGCGCTCGCACTCCTTTACGCGTTCGTCTTCTTCATGGCGACCTTTTTCCCGGCCATGATCGACCCGGCCGTATCCGAGTCCGAGAGCTTTCACGACTGGGGTCCCAGCGCGATCTCTATCGGTATGGCGCTACTGGTGGCGTGGATGACCACACGACCCAGCATTTCGTCCACGACGATCGCGAACGGCGGGTTAGTCTTCCAGGTGGTCGGGAGCTACGGCATTGCGATGGCGCAGTACTGGGGGGTCTACGAGGGGTTGGAATATCAAAAGGAACATCTCGAGATTTTTGGACTCTCGTGGGTGGCGGTGTGGATGATGTTGATCGCCATCGTCGTGCCGACGAGGCCACGAAAGGCATTGATAGCGGCGGTGGCATCGGCAACCTCAGTGCCGATCGTGATCGCACTCTCGATGAAGTACGGTGGTACATCGATAGTGCTCACGCCTGTCGAGTTCGCTTTGGGCCTGATCCTCCCGTACGTGTTGGTGATCCTCATGATCCACGTCGGCGCACGAGCAATCTACAGCCTCGGCAGGGAAGTGGCGAAGGCGCGAGAGATGGGGAGCTATCATCTCGTCGAACGGCTCGGAGTGGGTGGCATGGGCGAGGTGTGGCGCGCCGAGCATCGGATGCTCGCCCGGCCGGCCGCGATCAAGTTGGTGCGTCCAGATGTGCTGAGCCGGGGCGGAGAAGGTGAGGCCGTGAGCCTCAAACGCTTCGAGCAGGAAGCGCAGGCCACGGCATTGTTGCGGTCTCCCCACACCATCGAACTCTTCGATTTCGGAGTCTCAGGCGACGGTGCGTTCTACTATGTGATGGAACTGTTGGACGGCTTCGATCTCGAGGCACTCGTCAAGGAATTTGGGCCCATCCCTGCCGAACGCGCCATCCCGCTCCTGCAGCAGGCATGTGACTCGCTCGCTGAGGCGCACGAACGCGGACTGATTCATCGAGACGTCAAACCCGCCAACGTTTTCGTATGCCGGTATGGGCGACACGTGGACTTTGTGAAGGTGTTGGACTTCGGCCTCGTCAAGCACCACGGCCAAGACCAAGTTGACAGTAAAATGACGGCCGACAACGTCGTCGGTGGAACGCCAGCCTACATGTCCCCAGAGCAGGCTGCCGGCGATCAGGAAATCGATGGCCGGTCGGACATCTATGCGCTCGGGTGCGTGGCGTACTGGATGATCACCGGTCAAACGGTGTTCGAGGGTTCAGTGATGCGGACCATGATGGCCCACCTACAGGAAACACCCGTCCCGCCGTCGAGGCGCACGGAATTGGACGTCCCACCCGCGTTCGATGCGCTCATTCTCCGTTGTTTGGAAAAGGACCCCGACAAGCGGCCGCAGACGGCGGACGAGCTGGCGTCGTTGCTCGGCGAGTGCGAGACGGCGGCGCCATGGACGAAGGAGAAGGCGAGAGCGTGGTGGCAGGGAGTTCGGCCGGGGGCATCCCTCTCCCATTCGTAACACCTTCCGGACCCCATCTTCCCGCTTCGGGTACCGTCTGCCAACTTTAACATCTGAGCTAACGGGAGATGGACATGGGAAAGAAGCATGGGAAGTTCGCGTGGCACGACTGCATGACTACCGACGTCGAGGTCGCAATCGACTACTACGGCAAGGTTTTGGGTCTGGGCACTATGCCCTTTGACGACGACTATCTGATGTGGACCGCTGGCGGCGTGCCGATCGGCGGTGTTATGAAGCTGCCCGACGAGGCGCAGGCGATGGGTGCACCGCCTCATTGGCTCTCGTACCTCAGCGTTGACGACGTCGACGAGACGGCGGCGAAGGCAATGGCGATGGGGGCACGGGCCTACGTGGAGCCCACCGACATTCCGGGCGGCGGCAAATTCGCCGTCCTGGCAGACGCCCAAGGGGCGACTTTCGGTATTCACATGCACGCCGAGGCTCCGTCTGCAGACAAGACGCCCGAACTGGAATTCACCTGGCACGAACTCGCGACGACCGATTGGAAAGCGGCGTGGCCGTTCTACCAGGCGCTCTTCGGGTGGGAAGAGACCGGCACCATGGACATGGGGCCCACCGGCACATACCACATGTTCGGGTTGGAAGGCAAGCGCATGGGGGGCATGTACGACAAGTCGCCCGACATGCCCGCGCCGCCGCATTGGCTCCCATACGCACACGTCACCGACGCCGATGCGTTTGCCAAGACCGTCACGAAGCATGGCGGCAAGGTCCTGAACGGTCCGACGGATGTTCCCGGTGGCGGACGCGTCGTCCAGGTCGCGGACCCGCAGGGCGCCGCTTTCGCCGTGTTTGCGCCCGGAGTGCAGATCGCCGAGCCTAAGCCGAAGGCTCGCAAGGCGTCGACGGTTAGGAAGAGGGTGAAGAAAGCGGTCAAGGCTGCGAAGAAGAAGGTGACGAAGAAGCTGAAGAAGGCTGCCAAGGTTACGAAGAAGAAGGCGAGAAAGGTGGCCAAGACCGCCAAGAAGGCGCTAAAGAAGAAGGTTAAGAGGGCGGCCAAGGTTGCGAAGAAGAAGGTGAGAAAGGTGGCCAAGGCCACAAAGAAGGCGGTGAAGAAGCAGGTGAAGAGAG
Organism: Gemmatimonadota bacterium; assembly: GCA_039656555.1. GTDB lineage: Bacteria > Gemmatimonadota > Gemmatimonadetes > Gemmatimonadales > GWC2-71-9 > CAMYLY01. The sequence goes on from JBDHLU010000028.1 coordinate 15,094, forward strand.
TGGGGCGGAAGAAGAGGAGGTAGATGTCGGCGGCTACTCGACCCGCAGTGCCGTCATTGGATCGATCCGACTCGCGTGCCGGGCTGGGATGTAGCACGCGAGAGCGGCGACGGCGGTGAGCAACACGCCGACGGTGAACAGTGTGAGTGGATCCCAAGGCGATACCGTGTAGAGCAAGAGCGTCAGCGCGCGAGAGGTAATGATCGACGCTGGAATCCCGACTGCGAGTCCAACCAGGACGAGCAGCATTCCACCACGGACGACGAGCCCTACGATGTCGCGCTCGACCGCTCCGAGGGCGAGCCGTACACCGAGTTCGCGCTTTCGCTGGAGCACGGCGAACGAGAGGAGCCCATAGAGTCCGCTCGCCGCGAGGACCAGGGATAACACCGCGAAGGCCGCTACGAGGGTCATGACGAATCGCGTCGGCGCTAGCGCGTTGTTCACGTGGGCCTCCATGAGCGTGAAGTCAAACACCGGCACCAGCGCATCGATCGCCCTGAGTTCACCCTGGAGGGCAATTGTTAGGCTCTGCACGTCACGCGATGTGCGGACCGCCATCGCTACGCTGCGCGACGCCTCTTGTCGATACGGCACGTAGATCGTTTCACGTCCCTCAGATCGCAGCGATGTGTGGCGCACATTTTCCACAATGCCCACGATCCTTGCCGAGATGGGCGCCCCGTCGAGCGGGAACCCGATGTGCTGTCCGAGCACATCTCCCGAGGGGTCGATGTTCCTCGCGAGTTTGCGGTCGACGATCACAACGCGTTCCCGCTCCATCACATTCTCCTCGGCGGTGAACATGCGACCGGCCATGAGGCCGATACCCATCGTCGTGAAGTACTCCGACGTGATCATCCGGAAGTCGGCACTGTTTCGTTCCCACTCGGCTTCAGTTTCGCCTGGCATTCCATAAGGCTGCGACCACTCCGTACCACTCAAGGGTACGGCGTTCGTGAGGCCAATGGCCTCGACACCTGGAAGTCGGCGGACGCGCTCTTCCAGACCACTGACGAACACCGCGCGTGCCGCGGGTCCACCGAGGTTGGCACCCGCCAGGTCGAGATTGAACACGACCAGGCCGTTCGGATCGAACCCAGGCTCGACGCGATGGAGTTCGCCGAAGCTCCGGAGCAGAAGCCCGGCGCCAGCGAGCAGCGCAACCGATAACGCGAGTTGGGCGACGATCAACGTGCGGCCGATCCGTGACTGCATGAGGTCTCCACTTGAACTACGCTCACCGAGGGCATGGGTGAAGTGCTTGGCGGAGAAGACGACTGCGGGCATGACGCCAGCGAGGACCGCGGCGGCAAGGGATACCAGGATCGTAATACCGAGCACGGGCGCGTCGATGCGGATAGCGGTGCCGGTCGGGAGCACTACCGCGCTCATGCGGTTCATGGTACTCGTTGCGAGCGCGGCGAAGGCGATACCGACGATTCCTGCGATAGTGGCGATCACCAACGCTTCAGACAACAGTTGCCGAATCAGACGACCGCGGCCCGCGCCCAACGCAGTGCGCACGGCGAGTTCCTGACGGCGACCGCTTCCGCGGGCTGCGAGCATGGTGGCGACATTGATGCACGCAATCAGCAAAACGAGTCCTACGGCACCCTGCAAGGCGAACAGGGCAGGCTTGGCTTCCGCCACGAGATCTTCTTGCAAGGGCACGACGTCGATCTCAACGCCCGCTTCGTTATAGGATGGAAACTTCTCGCGTTGCGCCGAAGCCACCGCAGTCATCGCCGACTGTGCGCGGTCGAATGTTGCGTCGGGTGCGAGGCGAGCAATGACGATTCCCGTGTTGTCGCTGTCTAGGTCTCGGCGGCGCGATCGGGTGAAAAGACTCACGTCGATCCGAAGCGGTGTCCACACCTCGATGTCGGCGGCATATCCGGCGTAAGCCGGCGTGCGCAATGCGAAAGACGCCGGCAGAATGCCGACAACGGTCAGTTGTTGCCCCCCGATCGAAATGTGCCGACCTACGACAGAAGAGTCGGTTCCAAACCGGCCAACCCACACACCGTGACTCAGCACTGCCACACTCGGTGGCGCCACGAACGTCGTGTCCGCGAGTGACGCCGCTGAAATCTCGGCCTCGCCGGGAAGGAACGTTCGACCCACGGCTGCGGATATGCCGAGCACGTCGAACAGGTTCGGTGTGACGACGCCGACGCGCGTATGCTCGGCGCGGTCACCGTATTGCAGAACTCCGTCCGTCGCGTTCGCGGCAAAGCCTACCCCTTCGAACACGTCAGTCCTAGTGCGATAGTCGGCAATATCTGGGGCTGGCACCTGGAAGCGTCCCGGTGTGGCACGGTTGGTCTGCCAGATGAAGGCTAGGCGATCGGGACTCTCGTACGGTGGAGGCTGAAACAACACGGCGTTGACCGCCGATAAGATCGTGGTGTTCGCGCCGATCCCGATGGCCAAGACGAGAATCGTGATGGTCGCGAAGCCGGGGCGATTGCGGAGGCCTCGCGCGGCATATGCAAGGTCACGAACGAACTCCTCCAACCAGACGAGGTACCGTTCTTCCCGCGCGTGTTCCTTATGCCGACGGCGATCTCCAAACGCACCATGGGCGACCCGCCGTGCCTGTGCTTCAGGCACACCGCTTTCCACGAGCTGCTTTACGTGCATGTCGAGATGAAACTGCATTTCTTCGTCGAGCTCGCGTTCGACACGTTTGGGGATAATCAGGGCACGGAGTCCCACCCACAGCTTTCTCATCTCAGGCGTGCGCGAGTACGCGGTTTACAGCAGACGAGAACACACGCCATTCCTCGTTCTCGCGCTCCAGTTGTCGCTTTCCTTTAGGTGTCAGTCGATAGTATTTCGCGCGCCGGTTGTTCTCCGACGTCCCCCACGAGGCGCGAATCCAGTCGCGGTTCTCCAGCCGGTGGAGCGCAGGGTAGAGCGACCCCTGATTCACGGTCAACGTGTCGCGCGAGACCAAGTGGATCCGTTGCGCGACTCCCCAGCCGTGCATCGGGCCTTGGTGAAGTACACGAAGGATGAGGAGGTCCAACGTCCCTTGAAGGAGGTCGGCGCGAGATGTCTTCATGTGACTCCCCTAGATGTTCTACAGGAGAATAGTGTGGCTCCTGTAGAAGATCAAGGGGAGTAGGCAACGTGAGGTGAGAGGATCGATGAGGGCTAGGACCTGGGATTGGAGTTCCGAAACTAATCTCCAATCCCAGATCTCCAATGGTTCAGTTCATCGGTGACACATCGATTTCCATGTCGAACTTAAAGTCGGCCGACGCCACAAGGAGCGTGTGCTTTCCCCACATGTCGTCCCCGAGCAAGTACATGTCGGCCCATCCTGTTTCGTTGGCACTCCACCCGCCGTCATAGTCTCGTGCATACGCTTTGAGGTGGAGCTTGGCCACGGAGAAGTCGAAATTCTCGGTGTCGTACGTCATGATGACGGAACTCCCGCAACTGTGTATGCCCCCGGGGTCGAACGGGACGTCACCACTTGTCTGCCACCAGTACACATTCGTTCCGTACTGGTCGGTCGGGGTGTTGATCTGGGTACCGGGATTGTCGTGCTCGTCGATGCGGTTCCAGCCGTTGGTCCACACACCGAAACGATCCATGTCGACCGTGTTATCGGCGCCTTCGTCGTCAGCCATCGTGCAAAGGAACCGGATGGCAGTCACCTTGATCCGTTGCAGAATTTGCAGCGGTCGTACGAGCGTGTACTGGGAAGTGAGCGTGATGAGTGCCAGGGTATTGTCGCGCACGTGGCGGAACTTGTAGGCCAATGGGACACCGGGCGATGTTTCGTTGAAGTCTCTGCTGGCCTCGATGATGTTCTTGAAGCCGGTGTACCCTAGTTCCAGGTCCTTGAGTCCGGCGGTGGCGCCGCCGTACACGACGATCTGTATGGACGAGCTTTCCATGACTTCCTTCGCGGTATAGCCAAAGCTCAGGTTCACATCGACCACACCGCTGTATGCGGCGTTGATGGCCGTCTTCATCTGTTCTTCCGTAAAGTCGGTCTCGATGAACATGAGGGCCATCATCCCATAGCTCACGCCCGCCACGTAGAGTGGCCTCGAGCCGGGTGGGATCGCGGTCGCGACCTGGTCCGCTGTGACGCCGGGCGCGAAGAACGATTCGATACTCGTTGGAGTATCGATGTCTATGGTGAAGTAAATCTGCTTGTACTTGGCTACGATCTTGGTCTTCTTCGTCGTACTGGTCCAATCGAAGCGAGACTTGAGGCTCCCGGCACCGTACGAGATGTCAGCTCCCACCGCGATGTCGAGGTGGGATTCGTTGAACACCTGCTGATACACGAACTCCACTCGGGCCGGTACGGTGGTGCTACCGGTGATCGCCTGCTTTAGGAGATCAGAAATACCTTGTCGGACCGTCGATAGTCTCGGATCGTCGACGGTGATCGCTATCGCCGAACCCGTGGATGCGGTCTCCAGAGACAGGGACAGCGTGATGGGACCCCGCTCGATGCCGATCGGCTCGTACACGAAGTCGTGCGCTTTGTCGCCCTTCACCAAGTTGCCAGGCCAGATGACGTCGTCGTTCAGGCCCAGGTAGACGATGCTCTCGATGTTGTCGACCACATCGTGCTTTTCGTACGTGACCCGATAGTCGCCTTCGACGACGGTACTGTCTTCCGCAATCAGGTGCTGTTCCGCTGCTAGGATCTCTACTTTCCCCGCGGCCCCAAGAACCTCCGCGATGGTTGCATCGTCGGCGACCTGGGTGATGCCGTTGTCTCCACACCCCAATCCTATGGAGACAAACGCCCCGGCTAGTGCAATTGGTCTCCATCGCATAATGCCCCCTTTGTTCGTGGATGAAGAAAGCCCCACGATCTGGGCAACTCTGCCCAATCCATGGAGCTCGGGATGAAACACGAGTGAGGCGTTCGGGGTTTCCCGCGGATAGTTCCCAGACTAGGGAGGTTGGGCAGCCGCCTACGGCTGATCGATGGGTCTGTTACATTCGCGGGCACTCTCTGCCTCCCAACGAACAGAGCATACCTGTCGTCTATTAAAGGCGGCGTGAGTTAGGTGGTAAGCTTTCGGGTAAGATTGGGTGAAGAACTACGTTGGAGATTGGAGATGTGAGAATAAAATGGTCAAGGAAGACCAATCGGTCTCAAATCTGTAATCGCTATTCTGTATTCTTAGATCGCTATTTCCTCCCCCTAAACGGCGAACTGAGAATTGAGAACTGAGATTGATGGTGTTCAATCTCAATTCTCAACTCTCAATTCTTCATTCTCAATTTGTCTACGGAATCACCCGCACCCCACTCCACACCGGCAGCCGCCCACTCGTCCACGGCGCTCCCACCTCGTCCGCTAAATCCTGCAAGCGCTTGAGGTCGATCTGGATCAGCGTGCGTAGGTTCGCGAGGATCGTGACGAACTCGTCACCGACGAGCTGGTACTGTTCCTGGTGCATACCGGTGACTTCGGTGAGCGTGCCGCTCCACGACCCACCGGTGATCCTGCCGAGTCGCTGGGAGAGCGACGTGGGTGACGATTCCGCGCGGCGGCGTACGGTAGGATCACCGTTCAGGTCCCACTGCACATCTTGCAGGTTGCGGCGCAGCGTCTCGACATCGTTCTGAATCTCGTCGCTGTTATCCAGCGGCACGCGCTCGAACGCGGTCTCGAGGTTGGTGATCATGGTCTGCGCTTCACCCGCGGCGGCATTGGCGCCCAACACGGCGCGTTGCAAGCGCTGGACTTCCTTCTGGAAGGCCAACACTTCGGGCGACCGCTGGGTCTGGTCGAGCATGTAGACGTCGAACGGCTGCGGCGCACCGAACTCGGTGACCATACCGTCATCGAAGGTCGCTAGGCTCACCGTGTATGACCCGGGAATGATGTACGGGCCGTTGTGCGCCTGGTTGCCGCCACCACCGAATCCACCACCGCCGAAGCCGCCAAACCCACCGCCACCGCCACCACTTCGAATCGGTGTTGCGGACGGGTACCGCAGATTCCACTGTACGGTCGTGATACCACTCGACGTGCGACCGGTAAGCCGCGTGACAAGGTTCCCCTCGGGATCGCGAATCGTGATGATCATCTGCGCCGGAATCTCGCTGTCCTCCAACCGCAACGAGTCCCATGACGGATAGAATACGTCTTCACCGCGTCGCGCCGCTGCACGGTCGGCGCGCTCGCGTTCCTGCTGCATGGTACGGATTGCGTCCTTCCGGTAATACCGGAAAGTGGCGCCGCCCTGCGGGTTGCTCGACGTGTAGAACGTGGCACCCTGCCAGCCCGGATCCGGGTTGGCGGCGACGAACATGGGGATACCGGTCACCGGCAACAGCCCACCGTCACTGGCCATGAACTCGGGCGTCAACGCGCGGAGCTGCTCGAGGCCGTCGAACACGTAGAACCCGCGGCCGAAGGTGGCGATGACGAGGTCGTCGTGCTGCGTCTGGAAGACCATGTCACGCACCTGAATCACGGGTAGGCCCCTGCCGAGCTTGGTCCAGTTCTCGCCGCCGTCGTTCGAGAAGTACGCGCCGAACTCGGTTCCGGCAAAAAGCAGGTTGGGTTGCTTGTAGTCTTCGAGAATCGTGTACACCGTGCCGCGGTCGGGAAGGTCGCTGCTGATCACTTCCCACGACTCGCCAAGGTCGGTGGACTTGGCAATGTACGGCGCGTAATCTCCGGCCTTGTGGTTGTCGAATGCGACGTAGACCGTGTTGGCGTCGTGCCACGACGGTATGATGTCGGTGACGAAGGTGGTATCCGGCACGTCATCGCCAACCGACGGAATGGCGCGCCAGGTGTCGCCGCCGTCTTCACTGATCTGAATCATGCCGTCATCGGTCCCCGCGAAGAGCAACCCCTCCTGTAGCGGCGACTCGGCCAGGCTCACGATCGCGCCCCACACGGACGTGGACCGGTTCTTGGCCACGGCGTCCACGCCCCAAACGCGGTCCATCATCTTCAGGCGATTCCGGTCGATGCCTTTGGTCAAGTCGGGGCTGGCGTACCTCCAGCTGGACCCACGGTCTTCCGACTTGAATATGCGATTTGCTGCGAAGTACAAACGCGCGGGGTTGTGCGGGCTGATCATGAGCGGCGCGTCCCAGTGCCACACGAGTGCTTCGTCGAGCGCGCCCTCAGGGCGGATAGAGATCCGTTCCCCGGTCTCCAAATTGAAGCGGGAGAGCCCGGCGTGCTGCGACTCGGCGTAGACGATGTTCGGGTTTTCGGGGTCGATCCGCGAGTAGAACCCGTCGCCGCCCTGGGTCAGGAACCAATCGGCGTTCCGGCCGCCACGCCGCGTACGTGTTTGCGACGGTCCACCCACCGAGCTGTTGTCCTGGGTGCCGCCGAACACGCGGTAGAACGGCGTCGTGCTGTCGACCTCGACGCGGTAGAACTGGGCCAAGGGCAGGTTCTCGAACCACCGGTAGGTGGCGCCGCGGTCCCAACTCTCATAAAGCCCACCGTCGCAGCCGATAATAATGTGATCGGTGTCGTCGGGATCGATCCAGAGCGCGTGGTTATCGACGTGCTTGTTCGTTTCGCCGAGAATCTCGAAGTTCTCGCCGCCGTCGTTGGTGATCCACGTGCGCGTGTCCATCGCGTAGACGCGGTCCACGTTCACCGGGTCGGCAAAGATTTCCTGGTAGTAGAGGCCGATCGTGGAGCGGTTACTCCTGCGTTGCCACGAGACGCCGTTGTCGGTCGACCGATAGAAGCCGCCGTTCGACGCGGCTTCGACGATGGCGTACACCACGTCAGGGTCGACGGGTGACATTGCTAGGCCGATACGGCCGAGTTCTCCGGATGGAAGGCCGCGCTGCGACTTGGACCACGTCTCGCCACCGTCGGTGGAGCGCATGATGCCCGATCCCGGGCCGCCGGCGATGTAGCCGAACTGGCGCCGAGCGCGTTGCCAGGTGACTGCGAGCAACATGTCAGGGTCGCGCGGGTCCATCACCACCTCGTTGACGCCGGTCCACTCGTTCGCCGTCTCGAGGATCAGGGTCCACGTAGCGCCGCCGTCGATCGTCTTGTAGAGACCGCGTTCGCCGCCGCCGTTGAAGACTGGGCCGTGCGCGGCCACGTAAACCGTGTTGCAGTCGCGCGGGTCGATGACGATCGAGCCTATTTGAGAAGACTCTTTCAAGCCCATGTTCTTCCAACTCCGCCCGCCATCCTCGCTCTTGTACACCCCATCCCCATAGGAGACTGATCTCTGCGCGTTGTTCTCGCCGGTGCCGACCCAGACCACGTTCGGGTTGCAGGGGGAGAGCGTCACGACGCCGAGCGCGAACGAGCCTTCGCCGTCGAAGATGGGGTCGAACGTCGTGCCCGCATTGGTTGTCTTCCAGAGGCCGCCCGACGCGGTGGCCACGTACCAGGTAGAGCGTTTGGTCGGGTGGACGGCTAAATCGGAGATGCGGCCACTGATGACCGCGGGCCCGATGGAGCGCCAACTGAGGGTGCGGGCGGCAGAGGCCAGGGTGGGCGCGCGGGTGCTGTCGCCGTCTTCACCACCACCACCGCGTTGGGCCAGGGTTGGAGTGGTGAAAAGGGCTGCGGCCGCGAGACTGCTTATAAGGAAAAGCGATCGACGAGCAAGCATTGAGATCTGGCCTCGTTTGGAGGGTTATCTGCGGTAATCTGCGTTATCGGTGAATTCAGCATAATCTGTGGCTTCTGCGGCTTCTGCGTAATCCGTGGTTCCTGTGGAAGAGTACGCGCAGGGTGGGGGTGGGGTTGGAGAATCGATACGAGATTCGAGATCACAAAATGAACGAGACCTGGGTGTCAGATTCCAAGCATCTGTTAGCGCACCGCCGGGAGAATGCGTTCTCGGAGTGCTCGCCACGTCGAACGGTGGTTGCCACCAAGGCGGTGCGATGTGACCCACGTTACAGACCGACTCCTCATAGGCAACGATCTTGGGGGCGTTCACAACGGGGGAATAGCATGAGGTTCTCGACCAAACTTCTCGCCGTCCTGTTCCTGGCGGTGCCAGCGGCCGCGCATGCGCAGGGCAAGAATGCCAGCTCCGGCGACGCTCAGGTGGGATTCACCGTGGCGGAGCAGCACGTCATCGAAGTGTACTTCTCGAGTCATCCGATTGCCGTTCAGCCGTTGCCACCGGGAATCGTCAAACGGTTGCAGCGTGGGAAACCGCTCCCTCCGGGAATTGCCAAACAGCAAGTTCCGGCAGCGCTCGCGGAAGAATTGTCTCACCGCGACGACGGAACCACACTCGAGGTCACGATTTTCGGTGACCGGATCGTGCTTCTCGAGGCGAGTGGCTTGATCGTCGACGTTCTGGAAGGGGTTTTCGGAGGGTAGCTGATGCCGACGTGAGGCCGCGGCGGGTTGCCGCGGCCTCGTATAGGGTGGTCCGCTACCCCTGGCTTCTGATCTGAGTGTCGGAATCGGGGCGAATGCGTGTAATGCGGATGCTCGCGGTGTGAACGCCCGCTGCGTACGTCT
>JBDHLU010000029.1:0-42083 GCA_039656555.1 Gemmatimonadota bacterium
GCAGTTCAACGCGTTTCACGTGACGACCTTTGGTCAACCACCAACCGGAGCAATGGCAGCGGTGGCCGCCGGTGTTCGCTACCGGGCCCGCTCGGAGGGCGCACGGTGGAGAGCGGAGATTTCAATCCCGATGGGCGATGGGTTGCGGCTGGGATTGTTCGTGACGCGCGTCGAAGACGGCAGCAGCATAACGTACTCGTGGTCTCGTCGCAGCTACCCTGCCAACCCTGCGACCTACGTCAGCGTAAGGCGAGCGAATTGACTTGAACGTGACGGTATGGCCGGGTACGTTGCGCCGACATGCGACACCTTCGCACGACTACCGCCGTGCTGGCCCTGCGATTCGTGATGAGATAGCGTCGGCAGGCTCCCAGCCGACGCACCCATAGAGGGGATTACCCTAGCGTCGTTAGTACGAACAGAGCCCCGTGAATTCCTGCACACGATAGATCGCGGTCTTGAGCCACGACGGGTCACGATATGATGCCTCGTACTCGACCGTGTATTCCCCGCCGTCATTATTCCAGATTTGGTCAAAGTACTCGGTAACGCGGTGGGTGATGGGATGACCTCGTTGTGCAACGACCTCCAGGTCGGCCTCGAGGTTGAAGTCTTGGAGATTCCTCCGCGTGAGGTTGGCCGAACCTCCAAACATCGTGTACTCACCTTGGCGCTTGACGATCACTAGTTTCGTGTGGAACTGCTCGCCGTGGGTGTCGAACCATCGGACCTCCGTTCCATCGTTCCCGTGAAGCTCGTGTGCTACCTGGCGATTGGGTATCCCGCCCTTTTGCCGCCCAAAGGCGTCCTTGTTGGGGTCGAGAATCAACCGCACGACCGCCCCGTCTCGGGCCGCCTTCCTGAACCCCCGGACGACCCCCCGGTCTGACAAGTAGAACATCGCCACATCCACTGAATCACCAGATTGCAAGCTTCCGAGCGTGGTGAGTATCCGTTCCCGAATCCGCCCCTCGGTCAGGAATCGCACCCGTACATCCATGCTCGCTTCCTCGCCGGTAGCAGCCACAGTCAACGCAGGCAATGCTGTTCCCGAAAATTCCGCAACTTTCCGCTCGGAATCGACGACATCGCCACAGACCGGTCCCCGAACAACCCATGCGATGTTGGAGTGAAAGCTGCTAGCATCGTGCGGATTCGCCGACGCTATCAAGCACTCTTTGTCCGTCACGATGACCTTGCGATGGTTGGCCTTCATGTTGAGGAGCCTGAGGTAGGATCGTGCCGTCACTAGTTGACCACGACTAGTGAGCGGATGGGGAAAGAAACCGGGGCCCCGCGTACCAAACCACTGCAAGAACACACGCCACACCGCCGCGTAGGCCGGGTTGGAGTCACGCAACTTGGTGAGATCCGTAATCACGAGGTCGACACCAGCCTCCTCGAGCCTGGCGAAATGTTCGGGCCGGTAGGCGCCGTAGAACGTGTTGATCTCGTCCGTCGTGAACGTCACGTCGACGTCGGGTGTCTGCGCCCTTTTTGCCACGAGCCGGTCGGTGAGTTGATTCGTGAGTGGGATGTACTCGCGATCACCACCGTGCTCGTTGTTGAAGAGGAACATATCGACCAGCACGAAGCGCTCGGCGTCGTCGATCATACGCAATACACGATCGAAGATTTGCTGCTCTACCACCTGCTCGCCGTCGCGGACAAACGTGAGGTCGTAGAGAAACTCCACGTCGGATACCGCGTGGTACGACCCGAGGACGGACGTGCCCGGCGGGAGTCGCCTCACTGTGTTGAACATTCCCACCGCAATCCACCCCATCAGCAGGATGAGTACTCCAATCCAAACACGCCGTCGCGTCACACGCCCGCGCAGGCGCTCAAACATGTCGATCAACGAAGAACTACGCCCGCATACGCGACGACTTCGCTGTTGTCACCCGTGACCCAACCGGAATGCCGGTAATCAACCACCGTTCCCGCCGTCGCACCAAGGGTTCGGGCAGCTTCGCAAACCACTGCCGCGGGAGCCCGGCCGCACATCGAGACGCGGTCGCGCCGGCACACTTCGAGCAATTCTTCCCCATCAAGCTGTTCGACCGCCGCGAGTACGCCACGGTCCTTCTGTTCCGCGGCGGAAGCTGACTCGAAATGCGTCATGTCGGACGACGCAACCAGCAACACACCGGAATCCCACTCCTCGACGAGCGCCGCCAGATGTTGGCCCAAATCTCGGCAGCGTGACCAATCGTCCCAAGCCAACACCAGCGGCACGATGGCCGCATCGGGCACGATGGTTCGAAGAAACGGCAACTCGACCTCGATGGCGTGCTCTCGTTGGTGAGCCAACGGATCGTGCTCAACTAGATCACAGCGCGCTTCCAACGCAGTCGCAAACGCCTCCGCGATCGGGACATCACCGATCGGAGTCGCGAAAGAACCGCGCCGCCACAGGCTCGCTCCCCCAATACTCGTTGAGAGACCGGTGTGATTCGGCGCGAGAATGACCACCGTATCCGGAATCTCCAGTTGGGCCCACACGATGGCGGCACATTGACCGGAATACATCAACCCCGCGTGCGGAACGACCGCTCCAAACGCTTTGGTCTTGGACGCGTCCACGTTGGCCAGCAGCCCATCCACGTGCGATTGGAGGCGCCTGCCATCCGCATCGTAAAACCGGCCGGCCACAGCCGCTTTCCGCGTTTCCTCGCTCATCGCTCTCGCCAAGGGACCGTCATTCTATATTGAAAGAGAGCAGTATTGCTCCCAACCAACAAGGATGGACTCCGATGGCGAGAATGTTCCCGGGAATCGTAGCGTTGATCGTCTGCCTTCCTACAGCAAGCGCGGGCCAAGACGTTGCCGGATGTTGGGTCGGCACGATCGCTGAGGATGCCAACCGCCGTAGAGCCATGATCGAACTCACCAATGCCGGCGGAGCCTGGACCGGTCAGTTCCACACGCTTGTCGACGAAGTCGATTCCAATGAGTTCGGGAGCGTCACCCATGAGGGCGACCAGTGGACCTTCGCAGTACCCGACGTTCCGGGGAGCCCCACCTTGGTCGGGACGCTATCCGGTGACGGGCAAACGTTGTCGGGCGAGGGCAACCGGGGTGGCACGACGTTCCCCTTCGAGTTCCGCCGAGTCGGCGACGCCAAGATGCCACCCGCTGGATATTGGCAGGGCGGACTAATACAGGGCGGCGCTATCGTCTTGAGAATCAACCTGAACATCGTTGCCGCCCCATGCGGCCAGGTACTCGTCACCATGGATAGTCCAGACCAGGGCGCGAGCGGCATGCCAATTACCGGATTCGAGATGCGCGGCGATTCGATGTTGTTCGACATGGTGTACGTCGGTGGGTCGTTCGAAGGTACGATCTCGTCTGACGGCAGCGAATTTAAAGGCACCTGGCGACAGGGCGGCAACGCCAATCCAATGGAACTCAAGCTCGGGGAAGCCCCAGAGGGTCCGAACCGGCCCCAGGAACCGCAACCTCCGTTTCCCTACCACGTGGAAGAGGTGACCTATGAGAACGTGGCCGGAGGTATCACATTGGCCGGCACCCTCACGATGCCGTCGAGCGAAGGTCCCCACCCGACAGTCATTTTGATCAGCGGTTCCGGGGCGCAAGATCGTGATGAGTCCCTGATGGGTCACAAACCGTTTCTGCTCCTCGCCGATCATCTGACGAGGCGGGGCATCGCGGTGCTCCGCTATGACGACCGGGGCGTAGGGGGCTCGGGCGGTAACACCATGCGTGCAACGCTGCAGGACAATGCCACGGACGTAGAGGCAGCGATCGCGTTCCTGAAAACTCGCCCAGGAATCGACGGCAACAGAATCGGGCTCATGGGTCATTCGGAAGGTGGGTGGGTCGCGCCTCTTGTCGCCATGACAAACGACGCCGTGTCGTTCATCGTCATGCTAGCCGGACCGGGCGTTAGCGCTGAAGACCTCTTATTCGCGCAACAGGAAGCGCTCCTGACGGTCGCGGGGGTGTCGCCGGATTACATCGAAGGTAACGCGCTGATCTCGAAGATAATGTTCGATATTCTCCGTGAGGACGATGACCCGGAAACGGTGAACGCCGAACTCATTCGCCGAGTCGAAATATTGAAGCAAGAATCCACACCGGCTCAGCGCGAGGGCATCGAACAGGTGATGACTTCTATATCACCAGAGCAGTGGCAATCACAAATCCAAACGATGACCACGCCGTGGTTCCGCGGATTGTTGAGCTACGACCCGACCGAGGCGCTTCACGAACTCGAAGTGCCGGTGTTGGCGTTGATCGGAGAACTCGACCTGCAGGTACCGCCGAGTCAAAACGTCCCGGCGCTCGAAGAGACATTCGCCAACGGCAAGGCGACGGACTACACGGTGCGCGTGCTTCCCGGGCTGAACCATTTGTTTCAGACGGCGAAGACGGGAGCGATTGACGAGTACGCGCAGATCGAAGAGACTATTTCTCCGGTGGCCCTGGAGATCATATCGGAGTGGATACTGGAACGGGTGGCTAGATAGGGGGGGACAGGGGGGACAGGGGGGGGACAGGGGGGGACAGGAGGGACAGGAGGGACAGTCAGGGCACGATTACGCGCGCCCAGTCCCAACCGCCTATCACGCCGGTCGCCCCGTGCACCCAAGTTTTTACCCCGACGGTCGCCCCGGCTGAAACGCCCGAGAGTGTCGCGGAGCGTGGCGCGAACTCCGGGTCTTCCGGCTTGTATACCTGCACCTGCTCGACTTCTCCATTCTCGTCCCAGACAAACAAAACGTAATTCGCGATGCCGGACTCCAGCGGCCCGCTCCACGCTATGGTGACGTCGCTTCCAGACCGATCGGCAGTGACGCTCCCTAGGCGGGCCGCGCTCGATGCCATGTACATGATCGTCGCCACCGTCGTCTTGCTCACCTCAGCAACCAACTGATGGTTGATCGTCTCGAGCACATCGTGAGTCTGGTGATAGTGCGGGTTGGCGAGAATGGGGTATGAACCGATCCCGCCCACGATATCTCCATAAGCTTCGTAGTACGCGTGCGCGTCGGTGCTCTTGTAGTACTTGGCGTCGTAGGTGATCAAGTCCGTGAACAGGAATGCGGCAGCGTGTTGGATGTCGCGGATTCCGGCGTTGGAATAGCGGATCGTGTTGTCGAGCCGCGCGTCGTTGGCGTATCCCACCATATCGTTGTTGAGCGCACCCAGAAGTTGGAGGTCGTTGGCCACAGCCTCACGCACGAAGTGCCGGCTTCCGAGCAGCCCAGCTTCCTCTCCCGTGAAGAATGCGAACTGGATCGTCCGCGGCATGGGGTGATCCTTCAACACGCGCGCCGCTTCGAGCAACGCGGTCGTGCCCGACGTGTTGTCATCCGCACCCGGACCGCGCTCGACCGAGTCGAAGTGACTCGATATCACGTAGACGAGGTGTGGATCGAGCGTTCCCCGCAACGTCGCAATGATGTTCGCTGACCGGATTCCCGGTCTAGGTTCGAACCATTGGAGTTCGGGCTCGTATCCGAACGATCGCAGCTTGTCGGCGATGTACTGGATTGCCGACGCGTTGCCGGGCTGCGTGATGAACTTCGAGCCGAACGCGAACAAGTCGCTCTCGTATTCGTAAATGCGCGTTCGCGAAACGTCGGCTACGACCGCTTGCACGTCGGCGGCGATCGGCTCAAATGCCCGTGCGCCCTCCTCGCGAAGTTGTTGCTCGGCGTCGAGCTGCGCGCCAACGCGTTGCTGAACCTTGTCTACCGGGAGCACCTGGCCGAGATCGACCACGTGGAGCGAACGCTCCGGCGAAATCGTGTCTCCGTCGCGCTCAGACACGATGGCCACCATAGACCCGTCGGGGCTCACAGCCCAGGTGTACTCCGGCGAGACGGTGCGGATCGTGTTGTTGTGAAAAAGACGTTGATGGTGGCGCGTCTCCAAGTCGTACACAAAGGAGCGGCGGTGGCGCCCTTCCCCTTTGATCACCAATATCGACCTCGGTGAAAGAAACGTCGGGAAGAGGTCATGTTGGTCGTCGCTGGTGAGTCGAACGAGATCCCCGTCGTCGACAGTAGCCACATACACTTCCCAGTTCTCACGGTCCATCATTTGGAAGGCAACGTGCGATCCGTCAGTGGAAAGGGCCGGGTTCGCCAACCGCGTCGTGAAACTGGCGACGGCCGGCGGCGTGGTCTGGACTTCGGTCGAAATGGCATCGGTGACGGCCATTACATGGAGGCTAGTCACACCTCCATCGTTCGCAAGAAAGGCGATCGTCCGGCCGTCAGCCGAGGCAACTGGAGACTCGACCCCCTGGAATTCACGTTTCCAACCGGTGGCGAGGTCTTGCAGCACGAAGACCCCGTCGACCGTGTAGCCGAGGACCGTGCCTCCAGCGAGCATCATGGGGTCGCGCTTTACACCGGGACCGTCCGTGACCTGCCGCGACACCCCATCCTCGATCGCCCATATGTCGCCGGTGCCTGGCACGTCATTCAAGTACGCTGCGAAATGGAGCTTCCCGGCTGGGTCGTAGAACGCATCGAAAACGCCGATTCTCGAAGCGTGTAATACCGTTTCCTCATCGGTGCGGAGGTCACGCAGTCGCAAGATGGAATGGCGAGCCTGGATCCGGGCCATCTCTGCCTGCAATCGACGGAATCCCGCACGGTCGCGCGGCTGCAGACGTTGCCGCGCCTCGGCCAACTCCTCGTCCAGCTCGGCGCTCTCCACCAGCGCGATGTACACGACCTCGGCACTCGTAGGATTGAACTGTAAGCGAGCCCCACTCACGGTGGCCAATACCTGGGCACCCTCCACCCGCACAACCCGCGTAACCGTGCCCTGATCGGTGGGTACTTCGTAAGCCAGAAACCGACCGTCGGGACTCCAACGGGGGTTTCGACCATCGGGGTCGATGGCGGTGGTCTGGTAGCGTTCACCGGTGATTAGTGCGATACGATCGAGAAACCGCCCGGCATCGGGTCCGGACAACAGTTGCTGCATGCCCTCGAGCGAGGTGATGAAGTCTCCCTCATCCCAGGCCTGCACGATCGATTCCCACTGAGCATCGGCTGCCTGCCCAACAGCTAACGCCGGAGTCAGAGATGCGATCAATATCATTAGAACGACGCGAATCCTCATAGTCACCTCAACTGACGACGCGAAGGTGTCGTTGAATGTGGTGCTGCGGTTGGACGGGGAACCCGAACTGACGACAGACGACTACCCCACCGCCACTAACACCCGATCCAGCACTTCCAACAACGCAGCGATGTCATCGGCGTCGTTGTAGACATGCGGCGCAATCCGTACAGAGTGCCCACGAAGTGATACGGACACGCCGCTCGCCGCCAGCCCCTGTTTGAGGGCGTCGAAGTCTGTCCCGGGGGGCATGCGAATACCGAGAATGTGTCCTGCCCGGCCCCGTTCGTCTTCCACCGACCACCCTCGTTCGGTTGCGCTCGCAGCGAGTGGCGTAGTAAGGCTCGTGCAGTAGGACTGGATCTCGTCGACACCCCAGTCGAGAACCTGCGCCAGCGACTCCTTGAGCATGGGCATCGCGACGAAATTGGCCATGCCGCCGGCATCGTACCGGGTCGCGCCAGGCCGATAGTCTTCTTGATAATCCACGAGCGTTCGGAAATCCTCGCTACCTGCCCGCACAATCCATGCTTCCTCGAGTGGGGTGCCGTGGTCGTAACGCGACCCGATGTACCCCACCGCCGCACCATACGGCCCCATCAACCACTTGTAGGCACCGACGATCAGGGCGTCTGGTTTGATGACGTCGACGTCAAACGGGAGTGCACCAACCGATTGCGTCCCGTCGATTACGAATGCGGCACCAACCTCACGCGCCCGTCTGCCCACGGCCTCGAGATCGAACAACGTGCCATCTGTCCAATGCACGTGGCCGAGCGCCACGATGGCCGTGTTGGTATCGATGGCGTCGAGGAGCGCCTCGTTCCAGGGAGCGGCCACGTGATCGACCGCCGGTCGATCGACCACTCGGAGTTCTCCACCGGCTTCTCGATGTCGCCACCAGGCGTAGACGTTCGAAGGGAACTGCTCCCCAGCAATAACAATGTTCTGCCCAGGCGCGACTGGTGTGTTCCTGGCCGCCACTGCAATGCCATAAGACACGGAGGGAAAGAGCGCAATGCGGTTCGGGTCATTGGAGTTGACCATTCTTGCGAACAGCTCGCGTATCGTATGCCCGTCCGCAAAGAAGTCGTCCTCACGAATGCCACCGGGGACGCGTTTCTTGCGTACACCGGCAACGCCCGCCGCCGTCACACGTTGCGACAGCGGGGCCATGTATGCGCAGTTGAGATAGTGAGTCCCCTCGGGGAGAGAAAACTCCCTTTTCTGACACTCCAACGTCACTCGATCAATTCCGGTCAAGCGTTCTCGCCCAGCGATTCGAAGCCCGGGACCGAACTACCGTGCGTTCTGCTTCCAGATCGAGATCACGCCGCAGGACGACTGCAGACCGGTATCGAACTCCAGGGGTACTTCGGTGCGCTGGAAAATCTCGATGGCTATGACTTCGTCAGCACGAATGTCATCGTCGGGGCCATTCATGCTCAAGCGGTCGATGATTCCGGCCCAACTGCCGTTGACGTAAATGAGCGGCGGACAGTCATCATCTCGTTCCAACCCCTGACGAGCCCCGGCACTGAAGTTCTGTTGGCCAGCGATCAAACGCACTGTTTTGTTGCCGATATCGGCCCCGGAACGGTCACGTTCGCCCTCGCGCGTTTCCGCAGTCAGTACCGCGAGCGGAACGATCTGCACGCCCTCTACGTTGCGCAGGAGATCGGTGAACAGCTCGCCCTTGCCCCGCAAGTCGTCCTCAACGAGGAACAATCCAACGCCAACCGCGCGCCGCCGCTCGAAGGCCTCGAGCCCAGTCCCCGATCCCTCTTGGACGAGTCTGACTGGGAGCTCGACGGTCTCGCCCTCGCCAACCTCGATCACGGGAGAGTCCCACGGGTTGTACCCGGGGCCGCCAGACCGAAGCGTGTACTTGCCTGGACCCGGGCACGGAATGGAGTAGGTGCCGTCGGGTTCCGACAGACGCCCCGCGACGATCTTCCCGTCTTCGTCCATGAGCACCACCGACGCGTCGGCAAGGCGTTGCCCCGACTCCGCGTCCATGACCACGCCAGTAATGACCTGGGCTTCGAGTAGTTGCGGCCCCACCAATGCGGCAACCGCCAAAACAATGACAACTCTTGAGATCCGCATGACACCCCTCCGGCGGATGGAATTAACGATCAACTATAAACTTGAACCAACGTGGCCACCCCGGTCAACTGCTCCCTCTAGCCAAGGGGCCCAAAACGCTCAATTTTCCCCATATGCAGGTTCACCGACTGCTTATACTCTGCCTGATACCTGGGTGTGCCACGAGCGACCCGACCACCCTCATTTCGGGGGCGCTCCTGGTAGACGGTACGGGTGCTCCGGCGCGCGCCGCCGATGTCCGCCTTCAGAATGGGGACGTTCTCGAAATCGGAGATCTCGCGCCCAAGCGGGGTGAGAACGTCATCGATGCCACCGGACGGGTGCTCGCCCCGGGGTTCATCGACACCCACAGCCACCACGACCGAGGTCTCGCCGAAGAGCCCGGAGCGCTTGCGGTCGTAAGCCAGGGAATCACGACGATCGTGGTTGGACAGGACGGCGGCTCTCCGATCCCGCTCGACGCCTTCTTCCAAGACCTCCAGGCAGCACCAACGGCGGTGAACGTAGCCGCGTACGCCGGGCACAACAGCCTCAGACGTCAGGTCATGGGAGACGATTTTCGCCGGGCTGCGAGCCCCCAGGAAGTGGATTCAATGGTGACGATCCTCAGGAACGCGCTCGACGCCGGCGCTCTCGGGCTCTCTACAGGACTGGAATACGATCCCGGGATCTATTCGACGACCGCCGAGGTGATCGAATTGGCCCGGGTGGCGGCTCAGTTCGACGGCGCCCGGTACATCAGTCACATGCGCAGTGAAGACCGCGCATTCTGGGACGCCCTGGAAGAGATCATCCGTATTGGAAGGGAGGCAGGCATCCCGGTCCAGGTGTCTCACATGAAGCTCGCTATGCTGAGCCTCTGGGGTCAAACTGGTCGCCTGCTCGCCAGGCTGGACTCAGCACGGGCGCGTGGAGTCGATATCACCGCCGACGTCTACCCGTACGAATATTGGCAATCGACGATGACGGTATTGTTTCCCGAACGCGACTTCACCGATCGAGCGGCCGCGACGTTTGCGTTGGAAGAACTCGCCCCGCCTGACGGCATCATCGTGTCGAGCTTCGGACCGGACCCGGACTACGTCGGGCAAACCGTGAGCGACATCGCGAGCCTCCGAGGCACCGATCCCGTCACCACATATATGGACCTCATCGCCGAGGCACTTGCCTGGGAGGATTCAACCGATCGAGGGGGCGAAGGAATCATTGCCCGTTCGATGCGCATGGAGGACATCGCCAGTTTGTATCGATGGGCACACACGAACGTGAGTTCGGATGGCAGCCTCCGCGGTCGTCACCCCCGGGGCTTCGGATCCTTTACTCGGGTGCTGGCGCGAATGGTTCGACAGGATAGTGTGCTAACCCTCGAGGAAGCGGTCCACCGCATGACCGGACTCGCCGCGCGCCACATGGGATTTGCCGACCGCGGTGTCATCCGGGTCGGAGCCGCCGCCGATCTCGTTCTTTTCGATCCGGAGACGGTCGAAGATCGCGCGACGTTCGAGGAGCCCCAACGCCCGTCCGTCGGTATCGATCGGGTGTGGGTAAACGGCGTCGTCGTTTACGATAGTGGGGCAGTAACGGGGGCGACGCCTGGGAAGGTGATTAGAAGGAGGTGACGGGTGGGTGCAGGATGCAGGATGCAGGATGCAGGCCTTGCATGTAGATCGAAACACATGGAGAGACAACAGTGAACTACCCGAGATTTTCTTCCTGCACCATGCTGGCGTTGCTCATAGGAGGCATGGCCCCGCTCACCGCGCAGGAGCTCACCAGCGCCGAGATCGCCTCCATCGATTCCGTCTTTGCGCGGTTCGACCACACCTGGTCGCCGGGGTGCGCGATGGGCGTGGTGCGTAATGGACAGCTCGTGTTCTCCCGTGGGTACGGGATGGCAAGCCTCGAGCACAACATCGCCCTCACCGACCGCTCCGTGTTCCGCATTGGTTCGGTCTCGAAGCAATTCACCGCCGCGGCGATCGCGCTCCTGGCGCAAGACGGTGCGCTGGCACTGGATGACGACGTTCGGCGGTTCATTCCCGAACTGCCCGAGTACGAGCATCGAGTCACGATCCGACACTTCTTGAATCACACCAGCGGCATTCGCGATTACCTGACGGTGATGTATCTGGCCGGGTATCGCGATGACGATTGGTACACCAACCAAGACGTCATCGACATCTTGGTACGGCAGAACGAGCTCAACTTCGACCCAGGCGAGGAATTCCTCTATTCCAACGCCGGGTACTTCTTGCTTTCGGTGATCGTCGAGCGGGCCAGTGGACAATCACTGCGAGAGTTTGCCGCAGTACGCATGTTCGAGCCACTCGGCATGATTGACTCCCATTTTCAAGATGACCACACCTATGTCGTTCCCCAACGGGCAACCGGCTACGCGCCGAATCGGGACGGCACCTTCCGTATTTCGATGACGACGCTCGACATGGTGGGCGACGGCGGTGTGTTCACGACCGTCCAAGACCTCGCGAAGTGGGACCACAATTTCTACGTGCCCACGGTGGGCGGACAGCGCCTCTTAGGCGACATGCACACCCAGGCCGTTCTCAACGACGGTGACACGCTGACCTATGCGCTCGGCCTTGGTGTCACCGAGTATCGTGGCGTCGAGGTCGTCCAACACGGTGGGGGGTTCGTCGGGTTCCGGGCCCAACTCATGCGGTTCCCTGCCGAGCACCTCTCGGTGATCTGTCTCTGCAATCTCTCCGCCACCAACCCCACGCGGCTCTCCTATGGCGTAGTCGACATCCTCCTGGGCGACCGCCTAGCGCCGCGCGAAGAGACGGCCGCAGGAGGCGGCGGGCAACCGGACGAGGCAAGTTCATCAGTAGCGTCACCCCCGACCTCGGAGCTGCATCAGTTCACGGGGCGTTACTACGCGCCAGAACTCGACGCGACGTACGAGATCACCTTAGAGAGCGACTCGCTCAACGTATCGGTCGGGAACGACATCGATGGGGTACTCGAATTCCTCAGCGACGACCGGTTCGACCGAGATGGGATCGTGTTTCGGTTTCAGCGCACCGGCGACCGTATCATCGGATACCGACTCGATGCAGGGCGGGTGAAGAATCTGTGGTTTGAGAAACAGTAGCTCGCCGCTATCCCTGCTTCCTGAACAAATGCATCTGCCACTTCGAAAGCGGACTTTGGCCGGTCGCGCGGTAATGCGCCAATGCCTCGGTTGCAGTCGAGAGCTGGGTCGCCTCGCCCCCACCCCCTGCATCCTGCATCCTGCGCCCTAGGAACGTATAAACGGTGCCCCCGGCCTTCTCTTCATCCGCATATTCCACGAGCTGCTTCGAGAGATCATCCCGCGTTTGGTCAAACTCGATCCAGTCCGAGGTGCCAATCACTCCCTCATAGATATAGCCCGGAACGTCCTCCACGAGCCGCGCGATACGCTCGACATTGTATTGATAGGAAATCTGAATCAGGAGCGGGGCGCCGGGTTTGACGAACCGTCGCGCACCACGAAGCACGCTGCGCCGCCAACCAAGTCCATCGTCCCCTCGACTGGCGGGTGGGTTCGCAATCAGGAAGTCTGCGTGCCCCACCAACGCATCCAGGGGTGAGGCGTCCATGTCTTCAAATGGCTCGAACGAGTCCGATCGAATAAACGCAATCTTGTCCGCAACGCCGTTCTCCTCGGCGTTGGTGCGGGCAACCGCCATGTCCTCCTCGGCCAGCTCGAGACCGACGATGCATTCGACCGCGGGAATCTTCGCCGCGGCAACCGTGAGCACGCCCGAACCGCTGCCCCAATCGATCCCACGGCCCGACAAGAGATGCCGGTTGGCACCAATCGCATCGACCGCCATCTGCGTGGCAGGTGTGAGACTCAATTTCCCCGGTGGGGATGCAATCTCGATCGGGCCTATTCCGGGCGGGGAGAAGGTGGTAACCTCAGGCATCCGGTCGGTCGATCGTCGACAGTCGATGGTCGATCGTGCGCGGCGGTGAGTATGCGATGGGCGATCGACGATTGACGATTGACGGTATCATCTCGGTTCCCAGAACTCGATCCGATTGCCCTCGGGATCCAGGCACCATCCAAACTTGCCGTACGGATAGTCATCCACCTTGTCGTCCACCTCCACACCGGCCTCCCGAAGCAACGCCAACAGCCCATCGAGATTATCGACGCGGAAGTTGAACATGAAAGGCTTGGTGCTGGGCTCGAAGTACGTGGTGTCTGCTTTGAAGGGACTCCAGACCGTGAAACCGGGGTTCTCGGGCGTCCCCCGTTCCGACCACTCGAAGATGATCGATCCATCTTCCTGCTGCACGATGCCGAGGTGCTTCGTGTACCATGCGCGGAGCTGGGCCGGGTTCTCAGATTTGAAAAAGATGCCGCCAAACCCGGTAACCTTCGGGTCGCCATCAGTGCGGCTCTGGCCGGCCGAGGTTGCGAATCCTCCCAGCCGCTCCGCGTAGAACTGAGTCCATTCGGCGTCCGGAGATTCGGCGATCCGGATCTCCTCCATCTGCATCAACAAATAGATGATCTTCGACTTTGTGGTCGTACTGCCAAGGAGTGGCGGCAAACGGTCGACGAGGTAATCGGCGTACCAGATGGACCAGTCGGGATCGACGCCATCAGTGGTGTGGAAGGCTTCGTGATGGGCGGAGGCGGTCTCAACAAGGAGGTCGCGGAGTTGGGAGATTAGGTCGTGAGTCATCGCCCTATCGGCTGTTGTAGGATCGCTAAGATCACCGCAATCCCCTCTTCGAAGTTCCCCAAACGCAGGTTCTCATTCGGACTGTGCTGGTTGTTGTCGGGGTTCACAGTAGGGACGGTAACAGCGGGGACGCCGAGGGTGGCAACGAACGGCGAAATCGGAATGGAACCGCCGCTAGTCCGTATCTTGATCGGCTCTTCGCCAAAGAGATGCACCATCGCACTCGAGAGCCACCGGCCAATTCCGGAATCGACGTCAGTGCGGTAGGCACGATAGGATGTGTTGGATCGAAACGTTGCGATGAGCGGGTGAACCAGACGTTCTTCGTCGGTCGGTGCGCGATCGATCACGTAATAGCCCTGGTCCTCTATGTGTTGCCGAACGAGTCCGAGCAGACGTTCCGGATCGCTTTCGCGCACGAGGCGCACATCTATCTCGGCCACCGCGAAACCAGGGATGATCGTCCGGCTCTCGGCGCCGACCCACCCCGAGCGGAGCCCACGAATGTTGAGGGACGGGTACTGCCGCGCCTCCTGCAACGTTCGACCGACACGATCGGTCTCAACGATTCCGATCTGCCGTTTGATGGCAATCGTATCGTCGGGTACGGCTTCCATGATGGCCCGGGCCGTTGCGTCGATCGTGATCCCGTCGTAGAAGCCTGGAATCGTAACGCGGCCCTCGTCGTCTTTCATCGACGCGAGGAGCTTGGCGAGTCGGAGCGCTGGGTTCGGCACCCAGTTGCCGTAGTGACCGCTGTGTTGGGGTACTCGGGGACCGTACGTCGTGAGCGTGATCGTGGAGATCCCGCGGGCGCCGAATGTCAGGGTCGGCTTGTTCGTCGGGTGACGCGGGCCGTCGAAAATCACCAGCATGTCGGCGGCCAGCTTCTCACTGTACCGTTCGACCATACCCGGAAGGTTCGGCGATCCCATCTCTTCTTCCAGGTCGACGACGACCTTCAGGTTGAAGTCCGGAGTGACACCGGCGGCATCGAGCGCCGAGATCGCGGCGAGGAACTTGATGTTCTGGCCTTTGGAGTCCGACGTCGACCGAGCAAAGATCCGCCACTCCGGATCACGGTCGCCCTTCAGACGGCTCCACGGAATGTCATGCCACTCGCCATCCGCCCCTCGTTCGCGGAGGACTGGTTTGTACGGATCATCCTGGAACCATCGTGATGGGTCGACCGGTTGGCCGTCGGCTTGGAGATACACCAACAAAGTGCGAAGGGCGGAGGGCGAAGGGCGAAGGGCGAGCAGGACCGGAAGACGGGACGTTTCCAACCACTCCGTCTCAAATCCGCGCTCGCGCAAGGCCTCGTCCAGCCACTCGGCGGTACGCATCATGTCGTCCGGCAGATTTTGCGCATCGTTTGGAATGGACAGGTATTCGTGGAACATCTCGAGCGCGGCGGGCACCTGCGCGGCGGCGCGTTGCTCAATCTGCTCCCGACTCAGTTGCTGGGCATCGACTGGAGCGACGACGCACAGCGTTGTGGCGACGAACGGGAGGATCGAAGAGGACCAAAGAGGAACCGAGAGGATCTCCAGCCCTCTTCTCACTTCGCGCAATATTCGGGACATCGGTTGCATTGGATTGGTTATCCGAAGGGTAAGCAACATAGCGATCGAGTTTGTCCGACATAGATGGGAGATGAAACTACGGGGAAGGGATGGAGGGCGATAGTGGAAGTCACTCCCACACGAGACGGGCATTCTCACGCGTGATGACCCGCCAGCGCCGCCTCGGCCTCGTCACGCAGGTGGGGTCACCGTTGATCCTCCTCGATCCTCCTAGATCCTCTCAGGTCCTCCTAATACTCCACCGGCGCCACAATCGCCATCGCAACAACCGTCTCCCCCCAGTGCATCCGCAGCTCACCCTGCTCGCGGTCGGCCACCGAGAAATACCACGCCAGCGTTTCCATGTGGCTCGCACTAGTTGGCTGTACTTCTAGGCGGAGAACGTCGTGCTCCTCACCGGGATACGGCGTGTGATAGATGTTGATTTTGCTGCTGAAGATGACCGGCCAGGGACCCGACTCTTGGGGAATCATCCAGATCGTGTAGCTACCGGCCGCCAGCGCGTGCCCTTCGATGGTAACGTCCGTCGAGAACGTGATCGTCGTGGCGGAATCCGCGCCCGCGTTCCAGATCCGTCCCCACTTCACGATGTTGCCGAAAAGATCTCGTCCCCGCGCAACCGGCCTGTTGTAGGTAATCGAGATGTCCGTGTAGCCGAGCCGTTGGGTAACTGAGCCCTTCTGGCTCCAGGGGATCGCCATCTCGTCTTCGTCTTGGGCAGCCGCAACCCCAATAGGCGTCATAACAACGACAGCCAGCGACAAAGCCAACCGAAACGATCGATGCATCAGCATACTCAACTCCTCGAGAGGTTTTCGTATCGAACGCGCGCTGGGCTCCTAGGGTTCCAGGAACCCTTCCCATCTCCCCGCCTTCCCGCCTTTTCTATCGCCGCCTACCCCCACCCCGCGCGGCACCGCCTCCGCGATTGAAGTTCTGGGTCCGGGTGTTCCCCCGCTGTCGTGATTGCGCGCTCCGATCGAATTGCTGTCGGTTCTGCTGCGTCCCACCGCTCTGCCACCCGTTCGATCCGCGGGATTGCCAGTTACCGTTCTGGTTCCGGGAGATGTTACCACTGCGATCGGAGTACACATTATTGGGGCGCGTGGACGGTCGGGTTTGGCCCGTGGATGGCCGTGCCCCCGTCGATGGCCTCGTTCCCGCCCGGTTACCCACATTGGGGGCATTGCGCGCCCGGTTGTTCGATCGATTGTAGATGTTGTTGTTTCGCGAATTCCTTTGACCCGCTCGGTAACCGGCCCGATAACCAGCTCTTCCACCAGCCCGGTAACCATGGTGCCACCCACGGTGGTAGCCATGCCGATAACCACGATATCCTACGGGGCCCCAGTAGCCCCTGTATCCGGGACGGTAGCCGATGTAGAACGTGAATGGCCCAGTGCTGTAGCTGAAGCCGAAACTCCACCCGTACCACGGATTCCATCTCATGTGAAAACCGTACGTGACGGGGCGCGGGTAGTAGTACGTGCCGTACCACGGTTGGTAGTACCACCCCGTCCCGTACACGATCACACCGTGGTAGTGATAACTTCCGACATACCCCGGATAGTAGCCGACGTACACGACCTCCGGGGTCGCGTCGAAGACATGAACATACGTGACGTTGTGCACGGAACTGCTGGCAGGAATGTCGTAGATCGCCTCTGGAATACTGTCCGCCACTACCCAGGGGCCGGTCGGACTAAGAGCGACGAACCAAACCGCCTCGTCGACCGCGTAGTAGGTCGATCCGAATTTGATCACTGAAGTCGGGGAATTCACCGCGTATTCGAGCGTGGTCTCCTCGATCGGTTCGAACTCCGGATCACCATCGTATTCGACAGTGAGCGTGGCACTGTCGCGATCGATGGCAGCGGTCTGGGGAATCATCTGCTCCATCACGGCCTCTTCAGCCTCCGGCGTACCAGGAACCGACGCCAACAGATGACTCATGTCCGATTCGCCCGGAATGTCAGAGAACATGGCTGGAAGCGTCTCCGGTTCGACGAAATTCCACGGACCGTCGAGCGACGCGCTCGCATACCACCTACCTGAGAGAATGACGTAGTACGTTTGCCCCTCGATCTCGAGAACGATATCGCTCTCGGAATTGGTCACGTACAACAGGTCGGTCTGGTCAATCGGGGCCCACTCGGGTGGCCCGTCGATGACGACGAGTTCGGTCGGCACCGTCGCGACCATGATGGCTGGCGCCGGACCTTCTTCCGATTCGTCATCCGACTCGTCAGGTGGATCCTCGGGCGGGGGCGCCAACGCCGCGATCGATTGCGGGGCGCTGCGTAATACAGAAAGTACCGTTCATCCCCCGAGCTTCGAATGATCGTAAACGGCGTGTTCACCACTTGGCGATGATCGGAGTTCTCGATGCGTTCGAGAATCGGGTCGCCATCGATCGTCACGAGAATGGTCGGCGAATCACGAAACTCGATCACCGGTGGCATATTGTTGAGGTTGGTCACCGAAGCACGGCGATCTTCGAGTTCCGTCAGTTCCACCAACACCCGGTCGAGAGAAATCGACAAGTCGGCCACCGGAAACTCGGCTTCGATCACGGTCGCGAGTGTGTCCTCTTGCGCCTCGTTCGAGTTCGGGAATCGAATTCGACGTACGGCAATGTCCACAACATCGATCAGTCGCTCGTCCATGTCGGTCTCGACCCGTGCCGCAAGCCACACAGTGCCAAAGACCGGCGCGACCATCTCGGAGGTTTGCACCGAAACGGCCGCGCGCGCCTGCATGTTGTTACCCTCGAAACTTTCGATCTGCGGTTGGTAAATGATGATCGTGCCGCGATCCACTTCCAATTCCCGCGGCCATTGTGCAAGCAGCACCCTCGGAAGGACGGTTCCTATAAACAGAATCGTTACAAGCCAACGCATTCGCATATGGTCGCCGTTCATTCTAAGATCCGTACTCTCAAATCTATAATCTGCATTCTAGACCTCTCGCTCCCGCTTCCACCATTGATACAGCACCGCACTGATCCCGATCATCAAGATCCATGAACTCCCGATCTTCATGATACCCCCGGCGAACTGCTGATCCTCGAGCGCAAAGATACCCCGAATCGTCGGCGCAAGTTCGTACGTCGCATAGACGGGGTGTTCCGCAAACAACATGATGAGGACCGGGGGCCGCACGAGTACGATGTTCACCGCCAAATAGAGAATCTTGGCCAACGGCGAGAACCGCGGACGCTCGGGGACCAGGGCGATCACCGGCCACCAAAGGATCAGACCGAACGTGAACCAGAGGAGGTCCGACGTCATCGCGCCGAGTTGGGTCGCCATGAGAAAGTCGACGACTGACGGCCAGTGGGTAATGGAAATCCCGACGTTGAAGATTACCAAGGCGACCAACGGGCTCGTCAGCTCTCGGATAACACCCAGCAGTTTCGGATGGTGCTCTAGCCCTTGGTACGTGGCTGGAGGAAGTCCGAGGAGGATCAGCGACGGCGCAATGAGTCCAACCAGCAAGAACTGCACGATGTGGACACTGGCGAGATACCCCGCCCCCAACGGTCCCAAAGGCCAATCCAGACCAGCCCACAACGTCAGGACTCCCAAAGCAAACCACTGGACGTGACGCCCGCCTGCCGGCAATGCCCCCTTTGAGGCAAGAGTACGCACGTGAAGCGCGTAGCTCCCACCGATCAGGAGTACGAACAGCCAGATCCCAACGTAGGGTCGCCAGGTCCAATCCCAGGCGGCGGATTGTGCGGAGCACCAAAAGGACATGATGGTATGAACTTAGAACTTAGAACTTAGAACTTAGAACTTAGAATCTGGAATCGAGGTTTTAGGAGTATTTCGCCACGAGTTCTGCCAATCGCTCCAGCCCCATTGCAACATTTCCCTCCGGCGGGCCAAATGAAAAGCGTACCCATTGACGATAGGATGCCGTGGGCGGGCGCTGCTTACCGGGATTCACGTCGAAAAAATAACCAGGTACAGTCATGACTTGTTTCTCGATTGCCTTGAAAAATAACGACTCGGCGTCGTTGAGCGGCTCGGGCAGTTCAGCGATGCTGGCCCATACATAGAACGTGGACGTGGAAGGGTTGTCGACCGGCATGCCGAGCGCGCGGAGCCCATCTACCATCAGGTTCCGCTTCCGCGCAAATACGTTGCGCAATGCCGTGGTCTCCTGATCGGCACGATCCGGTTCGAGCACATGGAGCGCCAAGCGCTGGACAACCTGACTTGGACCGCCATCGATGGCACTGGCCGCGCGGTTGATCATTTCGATCGCCTCCGGCGGCCCAACAGCCCAACCCAACCGCCATCCCGGATACCGGTAACTCTTTGTGAGCCCGTCGACGATGACGACGGGATCGGCGTCGACGTCGTCAACATACTCGGCCGCCGATACCGGACCGCCTCCGGGTTGGCCATCCTCAGCATAGATGAAGTGGGAATAGAACTCGTCCATCAACATCGTGCAGTTCCGCTCACGCCCGATGCGGACGTAGGCCTCCAGCTCTTCCCCGCTCACGACCTGACCCGTTGGGTTGCACGGATTGCTGATCAGGTATGCGCTCAGGTCGTGCTCGTCGATGCGATGCGCGAGTTCCCCGCTCGGCGTCATGAAACGCGTGGCTGCTGTCGTCTCGATCAGCACTGGGTTTACACGATAGGCGTGGTAGTCGAGCATATCCTCGTACGCCGTGTAATCCGGGATCTGATAACCGAGATTGATTTTGCCCAAGGTTGCAACGATGCGAGACAACACCAGTCGGCCACCGGCGGCAACGGACACATTGTCCTTGGTGTATTGCGATGACTTTCCCTGTCGGTAGAGGCGGTTGTAGTGCGCCGCGATCACCTCGCGAAGCTCATCGGTGCCCCCAATGGGTCCGTACGCATGATCGCCGGGCTCGAGTTGTACCGACGACAACCGGTCCGGCGCTCCCTCCATCGGCCCAACCTCAGGTTGCCCCTGGCCGAGGTTGCACCAATCAGGGTGGCCATTCCAAAAACCCCGCTTGTGCGCTTCGTGCACGACCCAGATGACGCCCATGTAGGGGACTGGGCGGAAGGGGGTACTGGTGGGTTTCGGGGCGGCGGTCAAGGGCTGGGCTCCGGGGGGACGGACCATGAAGATACGACGGGTTGGGTAAAGGGGATAGACGGTGGAGGACGGTGGAGAGGAAGCCAACTCTCTTCCTCGCCCACCGTCCCTCACCGTCCCTCACCGCCCCTCGCCGTCGCATTCGTATGAAAAACCATGGCCTTGATCGGCGGGTACTTGGGGTCGGGTATCCCAGGAAGTACCTCTAGGAGTTCATTCTCCCACAGGTAGGCGTTGAACGGGATGGACACGCGTGCCTTTTCGTGGTGCGAAGCGTCGCGTGGCTTGTTCACACGGTGCGTCGCCGCCGGCAGAATATCGTTGGTAACGCGCTGCATGTACTCGCCGGTGTTCATGATGATCGAACCCGGCGGAGCCGTGACTCGAACCCACTTACCGTTCTTCCGATTCAATACCTGGAGCCCCTCGACTCTGGGCGCCGGCAACAGTGTGAACAAGTCGATGTCTTGGTGCCCCAAGAGGCGTTCAGCACCCGATGCATCGTCCGTGGCGGAGATCGGCGGATAGTAGTTCAGGTGCAACCCGAAGTTGGTATGAGTCAACCTTTCATCGTAGAGGTGCGGGTCGACGCCGAGGTAACGGAAGAGGCTCTCCGTGAGCGGATTGATCAGCGTCTCGGTCTCGAGACACAAACGCCGAAAGAATTGCTCGGCCTCGGGAATCGGCCAAAAGTCTTCGACAAAGAATCCCGGATCTTGGTTGACATCGAACGCGCGCCGGCAGAACACCCATCTCTCCACCAGATCGGGGTGGATGTCGGTTGCTTCCCCAATCGGGAAGTACCCCTGGTTGATCGCCCCTACGAACTGCGCGGAGTACTCCAGTTTCTTTTCTAGCGGCGGCTTGGTAAAGAGATCCGTCACCCATCGCTCGGCCTCCTCGTGCAGTTCGGGATCGATGCCGTGACCGACAAGGACGGCAAAGCCGATTTCCTCCATCGCCGCACCCAGTTCTCGGGCGAATTGCTCTTTCCCATCCTTACCACCGTCGAAGTACAATCGCATGTCACAGGTGCGAAACTCGAACTCTTCGTCGAACTCCTCCGCACCGCTCTCGGCGAGATCGTACGTGTTCATCGGCGCTCCTCGAGCAATCGCTGGAAGCCAGGATCGTTGCGAATTGCATCGTATGTGGGATCGAGTCGCAGTTTGAAGCGATCGAGTTCGCCTGGCATCGAGAGTAGTGAATCCAACAGCTGAACGGCGTTCTCGGCGTCGCCGAGCAGCGCGTACGTCATTGCCAGGGCCTCCGCATAGCGCGGGCCATAATACGCATCCCGTTCGATGGGCAGCAACTCCGTGGCCCGCTGTCCAGCGGTGATCGCTTCATCACGATTCCCTACTGCCGCATGTGTCCACGCAATCGCCGCATACACACGCGCGTCGAAAACGTCATCATGGAGCTGCCGTTGCAACAAGACCCGCGCGGAGTCGAGGAGTGGGCGGGCAGCCGCGTCGTCACCTCGGAAACGCTTGATCAACCCGAGGCGCAACGCGCGGGTGTGACCGGCGGACAGTGCGTCGTTTCGGACCTCGGCCAGCAATGCCTCCGCCCGATCGTAGTCGCGATCGAGCGTCGCGAGCCACGAGACTTGATAGAAAAAAGCGTCATCTACGTTGGCCAACGTCCTTGCGTCGTCAATGATGGACCACACGCTGTCGACCACGCCAACATGCGCCAGGCGGGCCAGAGCCTTCTCGATGTAATAACCGCTGTTCTGGGGGTGGATGGCGATCCCAGCATCGAACGTCGCCTCGGCTTCGACCCACCGGCGGAGCAACGACAGCGTCACACCCACGTCCGTCAAATGGACGGGAGCCCGTGGATCCAACTCCCTGGCGCGACGAAAGTGTTCCAGGGCCGTTTCCATGTTGCCGACTCGGCGCCGGTTAATAGCCCCAATTCCAACCGCCACTTCGGGAAGATCGAGAATGAGAGAGTCCGCGATCGCAAACGCGGCCAGTGCCTCGTCGTAGTCTCGGAATCCCCAATAGCGATAGCTGCCCAGC
Source organism: Gemmatimonadota bacterium (assembly GCA_039656555.1). Lineage (GTDB taxonomy): Bacteria > Gemmatimonadota > Gemmatimonadetes > Gemmatimonadales > GWC2-71-9 > CAMYLY01. Next base: position 22,627 of record JBDHLU010000029.1, read on the forward strand.
GCCGCCCACGCGCCGGCGGAATTCGTGTCGATGGCGAACGCCCGATCGATATCCGCCTTGGCTGAAGCGAGCCACGCATCACCGCGCTCGAACTCAAGCCAATACATGAACAACTTCACCGATGCCAAATAGGCGTACGCATCGGCGAACTCCGAGTCGTGCTCGACAGCCCTTTCGAACGATCGCATCGCGAACCGCATATCCTGCTCGCGATCACTCCGATAGAAATAATCCCGCCCGAGTTGGAACTGTTCCCAAGCGTCGAGATCGTCCGTCATCATCTTCATCAGACTTCGCTGCTCGGCCGGCGTAAGCGTTGTCTGGAGCGCCTCGGCGATCGACGCAACTATGTCTGCCTGGACGGAGAAGAGATTCTCGGCCGTGAGTTCGCGAATCAGAGCCCCGTCCCAAAGGATCTCTTCCGTCCTTGCATCCATCAGCCGTGCGTTAATCTGCACCTGGTTTCCCGACCGCTGTACGCTGGCTTCCAGGACCGCATCGGCCCCCAATTCCTCCCCGATCTCGGCGATGCGTTTGCTAGTACTTGCGTACTCCCGCACTGAGGTTCGCGGTATCACCCGGAACCCGCTCACCTTGGCCAGTTTTCCAATCACGTTGTCGTGAATGCCGCTGGTGAACGCATCATTTGCCGGGTCGCCGCTCATGTTCTCGAATGGCAACGCCGCGATCACGAGCCGGCCTGGGGCGCTCCCTTCCGCGTCGCGTTGAATAAGTCCCATCACCAACGCAACGACTGCAAAGAGCCCGACGGCACCCGCTGCGATCCCACCGAATAGCCGAGGCGTAACCCTACTCGGAGCCCGCAGCATGAGCGAAGAGACACGCGCACCCTCCGTAGGTGTCATCAAGGCGTCGAACGCGTTGCGCAACTCCTCCGCTGATTGCCAACGGTCGGCCGGCTTTTTCTCGAGACAGAGCATGACGACCTGCTCGAGTTCTTTGGAGACCGAGGGCCGATGTTTCCGAAGCGGGACCGGATCGTCGGCGATGTGGGCCGCCACCAACGCCTGGGTGGTCTTGCCGGTAAACGGCGCTTCGCCGGTCAGCAGTTCGTAAGCAACCACGCCAAGCGCGTAAATGTCGGACCGATGATCTACGTTGGGGTCACCGGTGGCCTGTTCGGGGGACATATAGCGCGGCGTTCCCAACGAAACGCCGGCGGTTGTCAGGGCTTCTCTGTCTGTGGCTTCGGTCAGCGCTTTCGCGATTCCGAAATCTGCGACAAGGGCATGGCCCCGCGAGAACATCACGTTGTGGGGTTTGATATCGCGATGGATAACGCCTTGCGCATGGGCCGCCGCCAATGCGTCGGCAACATCGCGCAACACTCGCAAGGCCTCAGATATCGGGAATTCCCCCTCGCGCCGTAGACGATCCTGAAGAGAACCGCCCTCCATGTATGGCATCACATAGTAGACGAAGCCTTCGGCCTCTCCCGAGTCGTAGACAGGAAGCACGTGCGGATGGGCGATGTTCGCGGCAATCTCGATTTCCTGGAGAAAACGTTCGGGCCCAAACGCCGCCAGCTCCGGCCTTAGGACCTTGAGAGCCACGCGCCTGCGGTGCCGGAGGTCGCGGGCCAGGTAGACCGTCGCCATCCCCCCTAGGCCGACCTCCCGCTCGATGACGTATCGGTCGGCCAGGGCATTCTTCAGGCGCTCCGGGAGGTTGGACATCAGGGTGGCTAAGATACGTTCGGGGGAGGGCTTACGGGAGGAGGGGGTTGGAGAAACGGGCGGATGGGTGAAGCTGGGAATAGGGCACCGAAACGTAGTCAGAACGCGGTCGCCACGGTGGGGAGGACGGAGGCCGAGGTACCCCGGCCTCCATCCTCACCGGCTCACCGCCTCATCATCCCGTACGCGCCAACACTCCCGCCACTTCATCGACCTCTGCCTCGGTGTTGTAGTAATGCGGCGACAGACGGATCGCCCATTCGACGCCCTTCGCGTCGTAGTCGATCACGGCGTACCCACGAGTGCTGACGGCCGAATTGATGCCACGGTTCTCCAACTCCCTGTGGAACGCCTTCGCGTCCCATCCTGGAACCTCGACCGTCACGATCCCACATCGTTCCGCGCCGCGATCGAGCAGGCGAAGTCCTGTATCGCCAACGGCGGACCGCAATCGCGCCGCCAACCCGGCTGTCCTCGAAGCAATCTCCGAAATGCCGATTGCGACCGCGTATTCGGCAGCAGCTCCGGTTCCGAGAACCAGTGCATAGGCAAACTCCCAGTTTTCAAACCGTCTGGCCGTCGGGACAAGTTCGTATGTGTCCCTGTCGGTCCACAATCCACCCTGCATGTCGATGAACAGCGGCTCGAAACCCTCGTCGAGCAGGGAATCGGCGACGTACAGGAAGCCGGCACCTCGTGGCCCGCGGAGAAACTTCCGGCTCGTGGCACTCAAAAAGTCACACCCGATCGCCTCGACATCGATGACCCGTTGACCGACGGATTGACATGCGTCAACGAGGTACAACGTCTCCAGTTCGCGGCACACGGCGCCGATGGCTTCGACCGGTTGCACCAACCCAGAATTCGTCGGTACGTGTGTGATTGCGACGAGTTTCGGCCTTCGCCCTTGGACCTCCGACCTTAGCCCTTCAAGGTCCACTTCGCCCGATTCGGTGTCAGGCGCTCGCACGATTTCGATCCCGAACCGCTTTACTAGTGACAGGAACATGAGCTGGTTCGAGACATAGTCGTTCGTGGTCGTGAGCAGCACGTCGCCTTGTTCGAACGGAATCGATGACAAGGCCTGTGCATAGGCAACCGTCGCATTCTCGACAAATGCGATGTTCTGGGGCGAGGTGTTGAGCAGATCGGCCACGGATCGGTACGACGCGTCGATCGCTTCCACTTGCGCGTCTCCCGCTTCATACCCTCCAATCTCGGCTTCGAGATCGATGTGCTCTTTGATGGCGGCGACCACCGGTTGCGGCATCAATCCCGCACCGGCGTTATTGAAATGGATCCGGCGAGCGCACCCGGGCGTTTCCGCACGGAGGGTAGCGATCCGCTCGTCCGACCAGGTTGTCATCGGATTACGGACGATGGACGATTGACGATCGACGGCCTCAATTGAATCGCACCTCGTTCACCACCAACGCCGTGGCCGTCCCGATCGCGGCCCCAGCAAGTACGTCCGTAATCCAGTGCTTCCCGGCCAGCACCCGACCGACACCGACGAACGCGGCGGCTCCGAAGATCCAGTAGGGCTGCTGGTCATACACACCGTCCAACACCAGGAAATACGACGTCGCGAGCGCAAATGCAGACGCAGTATGTCCGGACGGAAACGACTGCTGCGAATTGGGTTTCTGGGCATGCTGCTCGGAGCCCTCGGCATACATGAACGGACGGATCCGCCGAACCGTCACCTTCAACACTTGTGTCACTGCGGTAGACCACACCACCGATTCCAGCGATGCGCGCAGTCCTGCCGCCCCTTGGTCTCGCCGAGCCATGTCAATCCACGTTCCCCCAATCATTCCAAGGACGCCAAGGTCGGTCGCGGCAGCCCACGACCCCTGAATCGGGCGTATAGTGCCTCGATCGAAGGCGGGAACACTTGCGGGGTCACACGGCGCGCACGATACGGGGCCGATGGAATGAGCAAACCACATCCCCCCTGCGACGATGGCCGCACCCACCCCGATCGAAATGAACTGTCCGGTGGTACCCTCGGCGGCGGTCGTGATCGTGGCATTGGGGGTCGAGGCGCCAAGGGGAGCACCGATCGACAGCAGTACAGCCCCGCCTCGCGAATATTGCGGCACGCCCACCTGTGCCGTCGCCATTGTGGGAAGCGCCAAAACACAAAGGGACACCACGAGCGCGGTGAATCGACGTACTCGGTCGGCATGCATCGAGTCAATATGTGGCACCACGCGGGTGAGGCCTAGTGGCGCGCAATCCCGTCTCCGGCGATGTTACGATGACATGGCTACCACACTGGTCGTCCCCTGCTTCAACGAAGCATCGCGACTCGACACGGACACGTTCTTGTCCTTTGCCGAAGCCACCGATGCGAGTTTCGTGTTCGTCGACGACGGAAGCCGTGACGACACGTTCGCCGTGCTCCAACGCATGGCCGATGCGCTGCCCATGTCCATCACGGCGCTCCGCCTAGAGCGTAACCAGGGCAAGGCTGAAGCGGTTCGGTTCGGCATGGCGACCGCCCAGGAAGGCCCCTCGGAGTTCGTCGCGTTCTGGGATGCCGACCTCGCTACCCCCCTTTCAGAACTCGATGCCCTCCTCGCGCACTTCGAGGGAGCCGATCGCCTTCAGATGGTAGTGGGATCCCGCGTACTGTTGATGGGTCGACGCATCGACCGAAAGCCGATCCGCCACTATGCGGGTCGAGTCTTCGCCACAGTGGTTTCGCTGACCTTGGGACTGCCGATCTACGACACGCAATGCGGCGCGAAGGTCTTCCGCAACAACGAGATCACACGACAACTATTTGGTGACGCGTTCGTTTCGCGTTGGATTTTTGACGTGGAGTTGATTGCCCGGCTCAAACATGCCGTAGGGACGGGGGACGCAACTACCATGGCAAGCTACCTCGTGGAACATCCACTCATGACGTGGACAGACGTGCCGGGCGGGAAACTCAAGTTGGGCGATTTTGCCAAGTCGGCGGTGGATTTGGCGCGAATCCACAAGCGCTACCTACGGTAGTTCACCCAATGTCGAATCCCGCACCTGATTCTGGTATCTAAGATCCAGGTTGTACATCCAAATCGATTCTCCGATGTGGATATCCGGTTCAACGAGTTCCAGCCATTCGAACCCCGTGTTCCCTTCTACCTCGAGCCCCTTGATGGCCGAGATGCTCACGGCAAACCAACCCGCCGGTCGTTCGAACCTGCGGAGCGGACGCACACCTGGAATGTGGACGAAGGGGTTGGCCGTTCCAAAATAAGCCAACGCGAGCGAATCGATCCCTCGGGCCTCGACTGTGTCGGCCAGGCGCAGAAGGTCCTGCCCCCAGTCTAAGTCGGAGTTGACCAAGATCCGATCCGGACGCTCGCCAGCCATGACGTTGAACCACGGCAGGTAATCGGGATGGGCTCGTACTGTCGACGTCATCTGCCAAACCACGAGCACCACGGCGAGCCCTCGTGCCAGCTGAGGTCGCTCGACAGTTTTCCAAAGTGAGACGATGCCAAAGCCCGCCACGATCGACAGCAGTGGGTAAATCGGGACAACGTGGCGCACGCCAACGTTGTAGTTCGATACCAGCGTACTGAAAACGATGAGTATTGCGGCCACCGGAAGGCCGAGCAGCACCTTGGATGACTGGTCCTTGGCGGCCGCGGCGATACCGGCTAGCGTCAGCACGATGAAAGGAAGCGGTGTCTTGAGGGCGAGAGAAACCAAAAAGAAGTACCACCAACCGGTCAAGCGAACTTCAGACAATAAGAACCCTTCGTGTCCGATTTGCTCTTTGAGGCGCATGTACAGGATACCGCGCCACAGTTCGGGAAATGGAACTGGAAAGCCCTCATCGCCAATCGGACCGAATGAGAATCGATAACCCATCCAAATAACGATGGTCCCGACGACCGCGATGGTACCCAGTGCTTTGGCGAGCGGCACCTGATGTCGCTCCGTATGCGATTCGCCTCGCCGGAGTAACCACCATCCAACCAACACTCCCACGGCGCCCGCCGGATAGAACACGAGGGCAGAGAGCTTGGTGAACAACGCCAGGGCGGCGGTCACACCAACCACCAGGGTCGTTCGCCACGTCCGGTGTTTGAGCCATCGCCAGAACGTGTACAGGGCCAGCAGGAGCATGGCAGTGAATGCCATGTCGGTAGTCGCAAGCCCGGCGTGGGCAAGGACCGGTGGCAACGTGGTGAGCAGTGCCACCGACGCGGTTGCCACGAGTGGCCCGACCAGTTCGCGCGCCCAAATCCACGTGACCAACATGCACAACAGGAAGAACGGAAGAACTCCGAGTCGGGCAAGCGTCAGGTTCTTCTGGTATTCGCTGTTCGCGTATAGCAACGACCGTCCCTCTTGCCAGACAGAGCCGCTACCGGTAGCTCTGACGCCACTCATGAACGGGCCAAGGGCTACGGCAATGCGTGCCAGTGGAGGGGTAAATGGCTCATAAGTAAACTCACCGGCGTCGAGCCATTCCATGCCGGCGGCTACGTGCGCTGGCTCATCGAACGTATTGGAATAGACGGGATAGGTGCGAACGATTTGCATGACCCCGACCAACACGAACAGCGCCGCGATTAGCGCCGCTGATCGATCCAGACGGGTCGCATCACCTTGCATGGGCAACAATATACGGGTAGCCCAGTTTGCTTGCTTGCGGTTACTATGTTAGCAGCCACCTGCCTCGAGGATCGTGATGCGCGAAGTATCGAAGATTATCGTGCGAATCGATGGTTTCGCCGAGCCCACGCAACTTATGTCGATCAAGAAGGCCAAGGGCACCACCAAGCATAAAAAACTCGAGATCCTCGGTGGTGGTACAGACGGGCAAGACGCCTTCGAAGGACTCGTACGAGAACTGGAAGAGGAAGAAAAAACCGGCCGGCTCGCCGAGATCGTCCGGGAACAACATCCGGAACCCAGGTCCTTCTCGATCGCCGAAGCTCCACACCACGTGTACGAGATCACGATCGACTTCGAGGACTACCTCAAATTGCGGCACCACAAGGCGGAGAGCTTCGGATTCAAAGTCGTACCCGAATCGAAATTGAAAGAGCCTGCCTTCCACGCGCAGCTCACGCGCAAGACGTTGACACTACTCAACGGAATGGGGCTGTTGGCCTAGGACCCGCCTCGGGGAATGGGCCGCCCGGCCAATTCACCCGTCACGACTCCATCGCGCAGCGCAAAGGTACCGTTGACCAGCACGTGGACGGTGCCCTCAGAGTATTGGTGCGGGTCGGCATACGTCGCGCGGTCAGTCATTGCTGGTTCATCGAAAACCGCGATGTTGGCTTTGACCCATGGGTTGCCAGCGCCATCGAGTACATGCCCGCCGAGGAGAAGCACGTCTGCGGCCTGCGCGTTCACCGCAAACGGCGAGGCCGCGAGTAGGAAGAGCGCTAAACCCGGTATTCGAGTTCTCATTGGCTGTAGGCTGCCGTCGACTGACGATCGACGATTGACGGATTACTCTTTGACCTGAGCGTGAAACGTCACGACATCGACGACCTTGAGGCGACGTTCACCGATCGGGAGCCGAACCTTGACGGTGTCCTTCGGTTTGTGATTCAAGAGGGCCTGGCCCAGCGGCGACGACACCGAAATGTGTCCCTTGTCGAAATCCATATCGTCAGGGATCACCAGCTCATACACCTCCTCGTCCTTGGTGGCCAAGTCCTTCACCGTGACCCGCGACCCCAAGCCGATACGGTCCACAGGAATCTGCGAGAGGTCGATCTGCGAAAGCTTGGACAGGCGGGACCGCAACTGACCCAAACGGAGCGCGACAAACCCTTGCCGCTCTTTCGCCGCCTGGTAGTCCCCGTTTTCCTTGAGATCACCCAACTCACGCGCCCTCTGCAACACTTCAGGAAGCGTCACATGCAACTCGTGATTGAGCACCTCGACTTCGGCAGTCAGTTTTGCGCGGATGGCCTCGAGCATGGATCTAACTTATCCACGTGAACATCCATTGTCGACGACCAGCAGCCCTCATCGACCGAACAGGTAGGCCCGTAGGTCGCCAACGTCATACCGGCCGTTCTGATTCCCTAGGTCATCCAACAGATCCGCCTCGGCCTCACGTAATGTCACCTCACCGGTAAGCAAGGGCGCCACCAAGCGCGTCTCCGAAATGCGTTCTGTCGAGTATACGATGGTTGCCTGGCCCCCTTCGACTCTGATCTCGTAGATGTTGACGGGGCTCTTGCGCCCGTCGTTCATCCTCGAAGACGGCTGTGTCCCATTGGTGAGCGGCACCGGCCCCCTGGTGGCAAAGATGTCAGAAAACGTCCCGCGGTTGCCTCCTTCGAACGGGGCTCGCAGCAGATCGCCCTGCCCGTCCGCTTCCAGGAGGTAGATCTTGTAGTACGGTGGGCAGTTGCTGCACGGCGTCACGGACAGCGCAGGATCTACGTGGTAGACCAGAACGCCCGAACCCGGCAGCACGCGATCGAACCCGATGGTGTCCCGGTATTCGATCAAGAGCTCCTCGGTCCCGCCGAGCGGAATGACAAGCGCTTGTTCGCTGGTTTGCACTGGGTCCAAGGTGACCTCCACCAACTCCCCCGCTGGGGCGATCATCTCGTTTCCGAGCCACCCCATCTCACGTTTTGCAAAGGCCGTCATGTGCGTGGCATTGGGCCATTGAGCACGAGTCACCCCTTCGCACCCCCACGAACCGCCCGACATGAGTCCGAAACATCCGATGAGCCAGCGACGACGGTCGGGGGTTATTCCACCCACATGGTGGCGATAGTCGGGCAGGCCAAGTACATGGCCAAGCTCGTGGGCCATGACTGCCGAACCGTGGATATCCGCACCATCACACGTCACCACACTCTGCGTCATGTACCCATTGATCACGATCATCCCACCGCCGGTGGCCGGATCATCCGTGATGAACGGCACGCCGTTCCATCCCTCCAGGCTGGAACGGTGCGGCCAAATTCCAGGGCCACCACATGACGCCGCGATCTCGATGAACTCGAACGCCATGACGTCCACCACGCCATCGTCGTCCCCGCTGTTGGGAATGCCGTCGGGACCGTCACTGTCGAACGCGGAGAAGTCGGTGGTCGGATCGGTCAGCGTGAGCGCCTCGAGGAAGAACTCCCCGGTCTTCGCATCATTTCCGAGTCCCCACTCCGCCCCCACAACCTCGGCAAGGGTGAGGCTCGATCGAACCCAGGGACGGACATCGCCGACGATGTCCAGCCGCCCCCCAGAAAGCTCGTCGTAGAATTCGGTGAGCGTTCCGTGCTGGTAGGGGCCAGTGAAAAAGATGCGGTCGATGTCTTGTGGTGTGTACTCCGGGTCCGGCGAATCGGAGTGCAATACCGGGATCACGACGATTGACAGTTCCCCCGTTACGGCCGTGCCCAGCTGCCTCGCGGCGGCGGAACGATTGACCCACCCCCCAGTGGGATTGAAGAAGTTGGGATCCTGCAGAATCCGCGCGTAATAGCCTGGAGGAAGCTGAATCCTGCGAAACGCGGCATCCACTTCGATGTCTTGGGCCGCTGCAACGCCGGCTCCAAGCACCGTCAAACCAAGTACCGCCACCGCGGCACGGCCGTTCATCGCGCCACCCGCTCGAACTGGAGCCGATACCCTTCGAGATCGGCTCTAAGGTCATTCGATGGATCGGCGACCTCTAGGACCGTGGCGGTGGGAGGCTCATTGAGGTCGGGCACGAACACCTGGAACCAGACATCGCCCCCCGAGCGCATGACCACGACAAACCTGGTGCGGCCATAGACGACCTCTGAGAACACGGCACTGGTAGGGGCCGACTCCACCTGATCGAACACGCCGTCGAGCTCCACAATGGCTGCCGATTCCCGGCCATTTGGCGACACGACGTACACGGTGAGAGCCCCAGGAACCGGCGGCCCGTCATCGCACCCCACGGCCCAGGCCATTACGAAAAGAAGAGTCAGGAGTCGGCGAAGTATCGGCATCGGGAAATGGTAACGCTGCTACCCCCGACGAGAAAAGTCGTGCCCGGCCACTTCGCCCGGGTGCAGGGTCCGAACAGATGGGATTCAGCGAACGGCCCCTCCTGTGCAACGAGCGGTCGCCTTCCTGCAACGAGGTGTCGCTGTGGGCAACTCGTCTGGCTGAATCGGCGTCGTCCGGACTAGACGACGTTGCATCGTTCGATCAGGCGACTAGGTTGGCCGCATGGGCTTTTCCCCAGTAACTGCTGGCGTATCAGTTTGGCGCCGTCGGTTGGCGTTGTTCGCCGGCGCCACCGTCCTGGCGAGTCTGAGCTTCAGTCAGATGTGGCTTGGCTTTCGTGCCGAAGGAACCAGCGCGCCGCTCCTGTTCATGGCGCTTTGGGCCGTGACGCCCTGGTACTTCTGGGCCGCCGTCGCGCCGTGGGTCGCATGGTTGGGAACACGCGTCCCCCTGATGCGGGAAAACTTTCTGCGAGCCGTTGCGACGCACCTCGGCGCCGCGCTAGCCTTGGGATTGACCAGCACTGTGGTCGTGGTCCTCCTGCTTTTTGCCGCCGATGCCGTCCCCGAAGAAATGGTTGCCGTTTCAGTGTGGGGTGTCGTCCTGCTCGTATCGACATGGCAGCTGACGATTAACTTGTTGTCGTACGCTGCGATTCTGGGTGGCAGCTACGCCATCGATTTCTATCGCCGGTATCAGGAGCGCGAACTCGCCGCGTCCCAGCTCTCGCAACAGCTCGCGAACGCCCAGCTCCAGGCTCTCCGCATGCAGCTGAATCCCCATTTTCTATTCAACGCGATGAACACGGTCGCGATGATGGTGCGCAAGCAGGAGAACGATGACGCGGTGCGCACCCTGGCCGAGTTGAGTGATCTGTTGCGGTACGTACTGGAAGACACACGGTCACAGGAGGTTCCACTACGACAGGAATTGGAGTTTGTTCGCCAGTATCTCGCGATCGAACAAGTACGATTCAACGATCGCTTGAACGTACTGATCGACACGCCGGAGGAGACCCTCGATGCTCGCGTACCGAACCTCCTCCTGCAGCCACTCGTCGAGAACGCGATTCGCCATGGCATTGCCCGATCCTCTGCGGCATCGACCGTCGAGATTGTGGTGCGGCGCACCGACGGCCAACTCACCATCGACGTATTGGATGACGGCCCCGGACTGCCCAGCATTCCAACGACGGCGGGAGGCGGCCTGGGGATCCACAATACCCAAAAGCGCCTCAAGCAGATGTATGGCGACAACCAGGAATTCCGGCTGCGCAACCGAGAGGATCGTGGTGCCGTCGCGAGCGTGAAGCTACCCTTCCACACGGGAACCTCCCGGAGCCAGTCATGAGCGATCCCATAAGGGTCCTCATCGTGGATGACGAACCGCACGCCCGCGAGGGCCTCGTACAGCTCATCCAAGCTGACCCCGAAACCGAAGTCGTGGGTGAATGTGGCGACGGTATCACCGCGACCAAGGCCATTCTCGAGTTGGAACCCGACCTCGTACTCCTCGACGTGCAGATGCCCGAAATGGATGGGTTTGGAGTCATCGATACAGTCGGAGCCGACCGCATGCCTGCCGTGGTGTTCGTCACCGCCTACGACCAATTCGCCGTGAAGGCCTTCGAGGTCAATGCGCTCGATTACCTCCTGAAGCCGTTCGACGACGCACGCTTTCGTTCGGCGATGACTAAAGCCAAAGCCGCCGTGCGAAGCGCTGACACGGCTCCCCTTCACGAGAAGCTCATGGGACTCCTGCGATCCACGGGCCGCGATCGCGAGCCGTTGACTCGTATCGTCGTTAAGGACGCGGGCCGCGTGTACTTCGTGAAGACCGTGGACCTCGACTGGATCCAGGCCGCATCCTATTACGCCAAACTCCACATCGGCCAGCGGACCCACTTACTCCGCGAGAGCATGAACTCTCTCGAAGAGCGCCTCGATCCCAAAGTGTTTTTCCGCGTCAGCCGGTCAGCCATCGTGAATCTCGACCGGGTGAAGGAGATTCAACCCTTTGGCGGCGGATCACATCTCGTGATTCTGCACGATGGGACAAAGGTGCGCTTGAGCCGGCGGCGGCGAGAGAAGTTGGAAGCCGTATTGGAACAGTCGATATGATCAGTGGGAAAGTGGGATGGCTACCGTGCCGTTAGTTCCGCCAGGCGGCTCCGAATCTCTTCCACCTGCGGTTGCAGAGCGGGTTCCGCATTCTCCCACAACTCGACGAACCGGTTGTAGTAATAGATCGCCCTCTCAGTGTTGCCCTGTTGGTCGTGTAGTTCGCCCAATCGGCGGAGCACTTGGAAGAGGTTGACGTTGTCCTGCTGGCTTCGGTTGAGGTCGTCTAGCTCCAGATACTGCTCGTACGCCAAGACCGCGCTGTCGGCCATGCCCGCAGCGTCATAGGCCATTCCCACTTCGACCAAGACGCAGATTCTGCAGGCGGGCACCAGCTCGCGTAAGGCCCGAAATTCGAGCAGCGCTTCTATCGGTTGCCCTTCGGCCAACGCGATGTAGCCGCGCGCGGAATGCATCTGTGCCCGTGCATCGACCGTTTCCTGGATGGCCTGATCGACGCTCTGCCGGTACTCGCGGACCAGCTGCTGCGCGCGCTCGACGTCGCCCGCTTCCGCATAGAGCGTGATTAACGACGGATAATCTCGCTCGGCTGGAACGGTCTCACTCCACGCCTCGCTCCGTAGCGCTCGGTCGAGAACCTCGAGTGCCTGCTCTCGGCGACCAAAGAAACGCATTGTCATCACTGCATCGATCTGCGGCCCGAACAGCCCCCAGGGCTGGTCGATGAAACCTAGGCCGTACTCCTCCTGAATCCGAAACGCCTCTTCCATGATGCGGAGGCCCTCTTCGGGCTGGCCACGGATCATCGCGTAGCTGGCCAGGTTGAGATTCGCGAGTGTCGCAAACAACGGCACGTTCTGCGACGCATCGAGGAGCCTCTGTGAGTATTGCTCCGCAGCTTCGAAATCGAAACGCGCGGCCGCCATGTCGGCCTGGAACTGTGACAGCTGTGGATGCTCGGGGTACGCTGTCGCAAAGGCATCGAGGATCACCACGGCCGTATCGACCTCACTGATGTCATACAGCGTACTGATCGCGTTGGTGTACGTCGCGGCAGGAGCATTTCCCAACCGGATAGCCCGTAAATAGAGCGCTGCGGCCTCCTCCATCTTTCCCTGACCCAGGTAGTTCACCGCAAGGTTGTTGAGCGCGATGTGATCGTCAGGGTAGGTATCCAGCAAGGACTGATAGGCCTCGACTGACGCTTCCACGGAGTCCACTACGTACGTGTAGTAGGCAGCCTCCATCAGGTAGCGTTCGCGATCGGTCAGGTTGTTGCGCAACTCGAACCCGCGCGTGAGCGCTGCCGTGCGCCGCTCGGGTTCCTGATTCTGATTCTGGAGAATCACGCCGAGCTTCCTGTACGCCATCGCGAAATTCGAGTCGATTTCGATGGCCTCACCAAGCAAGCGAATTGCGCGATCGTAGTCTGCGGCGTTGTTTGCGCGATCTGCCTGCGCATATTTGAGAAGCGCCCCCGTCGACCGCGTGGTCACAGCAGCCAGTGGCGGATCGGCGCGAATGGTCCGGAGCGACTCCCCAATGCGAGCGCGTAGACTGGCCGACAGCTTGTCCACGGCATTGATGACCTGAGACGCGTCAGCCGCCGATTCGCGCCCTACCCAGAGGATGTCTCCCGACGCGGCAACGAGAGAACCGGATACCACAAACCCGGTGCCAACCGAGAGTACGTCTCCGGTGACGACCGCCTTCAGGCCCTCACGCGTTGCAATCTCCATGGCGACGGCCTCGTTGAGCGGCGCGTCGATCGGACGCGCCATCCGGACCAGTACCTGCGCGATACGTCCCTGGTCGAACAGCGAGACGCTAGTGGATTGGGTGAGATCGATCCTGAAGAGTTCGGTCACTGTTTCTGCAAGCGTCGAATCGGTGGTGCTGTTCTCGAAGTCCGCCAACACGATGCGGCTTCGCTCGTCCAGCACTCCCGAAGCGACGAGCGTGCCGACCGGCCCGATACCCATCAGCCGCATCCCCATGTAAACTGCCACGACCGCACCCAAGCCCATATACGCAATCGTGCTGCCCGTGAATGCGCGGCGCCACGTGAGATGGTCCTGGATGCCCCCGACCTTCGCCACCTTCGTAGCGCCCGACATCCGCGCCGACGCCCTCCGTCGCTCCGCCCGCCCCGTGAGCATGACGAACGGGAGTGAAACGGCCATGATCCCGACGGCCGCGGTAAGCACCCATCCAGGAAGTCCAAGTTGGAACACCAACCCATAGGTGACCACCATGACCACCACTGCGACCACGGCAAACATCCCCATGACTCGGGCCGGTTGGCTCCGGCTGTAGACGCGCTCGGCGCTTGCGGTGGGCAGCGATGCTCCGATCGGAGTGATGGTACCAGTGGACGTCAGCGAATCCAATGATGCCCGAAGCTCCTCTGCGGACTGCCAACGGTCTGCTGGTCGTTTTTCGAGGCAGCGCATGATGACGGTGGCCACGCCTTCGGGAATCGCATCGCGGTGCACCTGAACCGGATCCGGTTGATCGGTCACGTGGGCCGCGAGGATGGTCTGCGCGCTCTCGCCGTCGAACGGGGGCCTACCTGTCAGCATCTCGTACCCCATGCAACCCACGGCATATATGTCCGCACGATGATCGATATTGGGATCCCCCGCCGCCTGCTCCGGAGACATGTAGGCCGGCGTCCCCACGGCCATGCCCGTCGTGGTCAGATCGCGCCGTTGATCCGTCGCCGCGGTCACGGCTTTAGCGACACCGAAATCCGTCACGAGCGCGTGTTCGGCGGACAACAACACGTTGTCCGGCTTGATGTCGCGATGCACGATTCCGTGCTTGTGCGCGAGCGCGAGTGCGTCAACCACGTTCCGGATCAAACGAACGGCCTCTCCGATCGGCAGTTCACCCGTGCGCGCCAACCGGGCCCGCAACGACTCGCCCTCGATGAAGGGCATCACGAAATACAGGAACCCCTCGGCTTCGCCCGAGTCGTACAGCGGCAGGATGTGCGGATGGGTCAATCTCGCCGCAATGGAGATCTCCCGGAGAAAGCGCTCAGCTCCCAATGACGCCGACAGTTCAGGGCGCAGGACCTTCACGGCAACCTGCCGGTCGTGCTTCACGTCTTGCGCGAGGAACACGGTCGCCATGCCGCCGGCACCGATTTCGCGCTCGATGTCGTACAGTCCGGCCAGGGCCGCTTTCAGGCTGTCGATATGTTCGTGCATTAGTCCTTAATGATAGAGACGTATGGGGGCCAGGTCACGTTTCAATTTCGAACCCCGCCGTCCTACGTCCCCTACACTCCAGGCACCCCAATCCTGAATTCAAAGCTCCTCGTCCCATAGTTCGACAACTGCCAACTGAAGAACACGCCAAAATTGAACGGTGAGATCCATGGCGTGAGGTTGGCGAGCCCAAAGCCCAATTCCGAGTACGCCGACGTCGCAGTGGGGATCAACGCATTGGCGTCCTGGGGGCGTTGGCCCCTGAATTCCGACCAGAACACGCCGCCGTGAATCTGCAAGGTGAACGGCAGTTTCTCGAGCAACGGTAACCGGCGGAACAACAGGTTGTCGAAATCATGATTGGCCACGAGCATCACCACTCGGTCGCCGCCAAAGTTGATCTGATCCAGCGTGTTGAAGCCACCCTTTTCGAAAAAGGCCCCCCGCCCGAAATCCACGGCAAAGTACCGTTGTGGGGGAAGGTCGCCCCACCCAATGCCACCGTACCCCGTAAAGCTCGTGAGTCCGAACCCGAGAGTACGCTGTTGCCTGAATACACGTAGTCCCAGTCGGTGGTACTCGAAGTCGCTCGGGATCAAGGACGGGTTGGAAACTTCGTACTCCACGCTGATTCTGGAGTACTGTAACGACCCAATGCGGAAGTCTCGTCCCTTGCTCTTGAGCAGCGCTCGCGAATCGTAGGTCAGCGATGCCGTCAGCGAGCGCAAACGTCCATCGGCAATCGGCGCATTTGCCCGAGCTTCGCCGTCTTTCTTGAAAAAGGAGTAGCTGGTGTTGCGCTCGACAGAAGTCTGTTCGACGTCGCGGAACACCAGGCCCAAGGTCGTAAAGTTCACGAGTTTGGTACTTGCGGTGAGTCGATACCCGCGCTCGCGGTAGTAGTCCAGCGGGTCTAGGCGGGCGATGAGCGCGAGGTAGGTCGGGTTGTAACCATCCGAAACCAGAGTGGGTCGGTTGACGATGCCGTCTTGCACGTACGCCCCCAGCCAAAATCGCTGCCGTTCGCTGAACCGATACCGGCCGCCGAACTGATACTGCCACAGGTTGCTGCTCGTCCCGTAGCCCAGCTGCGTGCGCACCACCAGATCCGGAGACCAATCGCGCCAGGTCCGGCCAGCCCCCAGATAGACCCCATTGACACGGTCGAACCGGAAGAAATCACGATTGGTGGTGGCAAGCAGCGCTAGCCCGAATCCCGTCCCGAGGTAGGACCCCACCCCAGCGGGCTCACGTTCCACCGAATCGATGCGCACATACGCCGCTTGCTCCACGGTGGCGAGCGGATTCGGTCGCGCGGCCTCCCAACTCGCGCTATCGGCATCGTCGGCCCGTTCATCGACGACCACGACGAACTCGCCCAAATCCGGCGGTGCGTTACCCTCGTCGAAGTGAAAGTCCTTGAGTGTCACGATGTGTTCGAACCCAATCCGTTTGGGAAGCCCCGGAATCGGTATGCCAAAGTGGACCTCGCCCGTGAACATGATCTCAAACGGCATCCACCGGTCTTGCCCATGATCCCGCATGCGCTGCCGGTAGCGCAGGTTGTCGAAGAACTCCACCCGGGCGGCCTCGTTGACCCCGACGTCTATGGCCAGAACGTCCCAAGTCGAGTCGGCAATGTCGATCAGTCCGGCGAACAACGGAACAGCATCTGACCGCGGTTCGATCGCAAGTCTGAACACGACCCGTCCATCTATCTCCAGCGTGTCGAGCAGATGGTAATCGTAGTGGTCTAAGGCGTCATCAGCGGTCGGTGACACGATCGCGTACTTTGCCAGTTCGATCCGATCGCGGTTGAAGTTCACGATCTGTCCAACCGATACCAGATTGTTATTCGCGTTGAGATTGCTGGATTGCTGCCGTGCAACGATCGTCTCGAGATACTTGCCCGGTTTCTCCCAGTAGGCTGCCGTCTGGGTTTCCGTCAGGAGCAGCACGGCATCGGTGGAATCCCGTGGCTTGGCGGCGTCACGAATCACCAGCTTTACGTACGCGTCGTAGCGGTAGTCGTGAATGCGATCCAGCACGTCGTTCTTCCGTGCGATTGCCGCACGAATGATCCGCGTCGCCGGGTTCTCGCCTTCCGCCGTGACGACGAGTGCTTCCAGGCTCAAGGCGATCGGTTCCAGGTAGACATCCTGCACCACGGACGTGTCGGTCACCACGATCGCGACCGACCCCATATGGAATCCGATCTTGCGGATTTCGAGCGTGTAGCGGCCTGGTTGGAGAACGATACGGAAGCGGCCAGCACCATTGGCCAGTGATGTCGTATCGACTCCGGCGACGCGAACGACAGCGTGGGCAATGGGACGACCGGACACGGTGTCGTACACAGTCCCGCTCACGGAGACTTGCGCCCCGAGCGGCGGGGACAATATGAGCAGAAGGAGCCCTGCCCAGCGAAGCACCGGCATCGTCCTTCCTACGCCTCCAGCACCCCGGATGTTTCTCTCTCCCGGGACTGCTGCTACTGGTTGTGCTCCGCGAGCAAGGTGAGGAGCTCGCGCATCGAGGCTTCACTGACCGAACCGGTCACCGTCACGATCAGATTGTCTATCCGGGTCGTCCCGACCGAACCGTCCGCATCGGATGTCACGTTCGTCGCGCCCTGATCCATCTCGTTCGGATCGTTGACATTGGCCATCGTCGTCTCGACAGTGACCCGCTCGCCGGTCGAGAGTGTTTGGATCGTACGCCATCCCGAACGGCCCTGTCTCGAATACTGCACGACATCCTGGACTGTCGATCCATCGATAATGTACGCCGGGCCCGCAGTTGCCGGCGCGGGCGCAACCACTGGAGGACCTGTGGTATCGGTTGCTGGCCCGCCCGTAGCCGAATCACCTACAGCAAGACTGCCCGCCGGTACGCGGATGGAATCGAGCAACGCCGAATCACCCGCAGTGAGTGAATCCAGCGAACCCCCAAGGGCCAATGCCAGCGAATCATTGGGATCAAGGACGGCCGAGTCGACAGTCAGGCCAAGCGCCGATGTGTCGACCGTTGCCACTGGCTGTGGTGGAGGCGTCGTGTCCACTATCGCGGGAGGGATCGTGGGGGCGGTCTCACCTCCGCTTCGCATCATCACGAATACGACACCTCCGCCGATAACGACGACGCCCGCTGCCCCCCATACCCACACCGGAATCCCCTTCTTGTCTGATCGTTGTGTGAGAACACCACTCGGTGCTCTCGCCGCGTGGGCCCGTCTGGGCGGCGGGTCGGACGGCGGCATGAACGGGTCGGACCTTGGCCTTACTGGGTCGGACTTTGGCCCTACTGGTTGCGCGGCAAAAGCGGACCCATCGGGCTCGAAAGTAAGGTCTCCTCCGCCCGACTCTTTTGGGCCCGAAGAGACCGGCTCGGGTGTAGGCGGCGGCGCAACGGGTTCCGCTTCCTGAGGCGGCGCTATCGGTTCCGGCGGCGCAGGGCCGTCGTCGAGCGGGGGAGGAGTGCCATGCTCGACTAACGACTCCCCATCGGAACTCAGGAGGCCCCCGCCCAAATCGAGCGGCGGAGCTTCGATCGTCGAGAGCCGCTCGACGGTTTCGAACATGGACCTAGGATCGAACACAGGTTTCGATTCCAGTTCCTCGCTCTCTTCCTCTTCCTCGTCCTCCTCGTCCTCCTCGTCTTCTCCCTGCTCCTCTTCTTCTTCCCGATCCTCGCCCACAGGCTGTTCGGTATCCGCCTCCTCCTCTGCCGGGGGGTCGTCGAGCGTCACGAGGGCCCCAAGCTGTACCGAGACCCGCTTCGCTGTTTCCTCAGTACTCGCGCGCTCACCCCGTTCCGCCGAATCGAGGATCATTTCGAGCAGGGGTCTGGCGTTATGATCCTCTTGTCCCTCCAAGGCCCGCAACGCTTCCTGAGTCTTCTCGAGTCCTGACCGGTCGGCATAGTCAGCAAGAACGTCACGCGCCGCGGCGATGTGACCATGGTCGATCAGCGCCCGCGTGTGGACCAAATGGAAATCAGCCTTCATCGGATCGACCCGGAGCACCTTCGCAGCAAGCGCTATCACACTCTTGGCCGAACCATGCTCCGCGTACTGCTCTGCTGCCTTTTCGTAGGAGGCAATCGCGCCGGCCGTGTCCTCGAGCCTGATTTGCAGGTCGCCCGCCTTCACATACATCGGCAGTTCGCGCTTGATCGCAGGCGAGCCCTCCAGATGACTGAGGACGTGCAGGTAGATTTTCAGGGCCTTCTCGTGCTCGCCCTCTTTTTCGTAGGCGCGGGCCCGTTCTTTGAGTTCAGAGACTTTGGCCACGTTCCGCTCCCGAGCGTATCAGCATGATACCGTTGCGCTTACAAGCTACACGCGCGAGGTCTGGGGGTACAGACCGGGAAGGCGCACGGAGACTGGCGGGCGCGACCCGGACCGCCGGCCAGGCATCCATTACCAGCAAGCCACCTACTCGGAGCACCTATGTCACATTCGTATTTGATCCTCGCGGTCGCGGTCGCAGCGCAAA
>JBDHLU010000030.1:0-31917 GCA_039656555.1 Gemmatimonadota bacterium
TTCATCAGCGCGTATCTCGGGTGGATGATGGTAGCGACCGGTTCACTGGTCCCACCGATCGTGGCCCACGCGATATACGATTGGATCGCGTTGGTTTACATCGTCCGGTACGATCGGCGCACGGTCGAGAGGGCGAACGTGTCAACTCCGGAGTAGGGCGAGACGTAGAAGGGGTGATCCCTCGTAGGTAGGCCAAACCTGGGTACATTCTCAGGCACGCACCCCAAGTGAGGACCTGTTCATGCTCTACGCCCGTTCATCAACTCGCGTCTTCCTGTCGGCGTTTGCAGTCGTCTCTACTGTCGTCGGCCACGTTCACGCACAAGTCACCGAGCCCGTAGCTGCTCTCGGGTTCTCCATCGGTGACGACTACCATCTGGCTACCTACGCTCAGTTCGAAGCCTACGTGCGGCAGCTCGATCGCGAATCTCCTCGGCTAGTAGTCCAGGAAATTGGCAAGACGGCTGAGGGCCGACCGCAGTTGATGGCGATCATCACGAGTCCGGAGAACCATCGAAACCTCGATCGGTATCAAGAAATTGCCCGGCGACTCGCGCTCGCCGAGGGGCTTTCAGATGCCGATGCTCGCGCGCTGGCGGCCGAAGGGAAAGCGGTCGTGTGGATCGACGGCGGGTTACACGCGACCGAAGTGTTGGGAGCGCACCAGCTCTTGGAGACCATCTACCAGTTGGTCAGCCTTGACGACGCGGAAACGATGCGGTTTCTCGACGACGTGATCGTCCTTGCCGTGCACGCGAATCCCGATGGGATGGAGTTGGTGTCCAGTTGGTACATGCGGAACCCCGAACCGACCGAGCGGTCTACCCGCGGCATTCCCCGCTTGTACCAAAAATACGTGGGGCATGACAACAATCGCGATTTCTATATGTCGACCCAGCCCGAGACCGAGAACATGAACCGCATCATGTTCCGAGAGTGGTTCCCGCAGATCGTCTATAACCACCACCAGACTGGGCCCGCGGGCACCGTAATGTTTGCGCCACCTTTCCGCGACTATCCAAACCACAACTTCGACCCACTCCTCACGCTTGGCATCCATATGGTAGGTGGCGCGATGCACTCGCGGTTCGTACAGGAAGGAAAACCGGGCACGACGATGCGCTCGGGCGCGAGTTACTCGACGTGGTGGAACGGTGGGCTCCGCACTACGGTGTATTTCCACAACATCATCGGGTTGCTCACGGAGACGATCGGTAACCCGACGCCTATCACCATACCGTTCCTGCCGCAGAAACAACTGGCAAGCAACGATCTTCCGTATCCCATCGAACCGCAGGAGTGGCACTTCCGGCAGTCGATCGACTACTCGATCACGGCTAACCGGGCGGTGCTGGACTACGCATCGCGGTATCGCGAGACCTTGCTCTACAACATCTACCGCATGGGCATCAACTCGATCGAACGCGGGAATCGTGACCATTGGACGACTCGGCCGCGTGGAGTCTCGGCGGTCGAGCAGGCGGCTGCCGAACCGCAGGATGGGGGCGGAAACGGAGGTGGAGGTGGGTTCCGTGGGCGCAGGGGAGTCTCGACCGAGTTGTTCGAGATGTTACGCCAACCTGAAGACCGCGACGCACGCGGTTACATCCTCCCGTCCGATCAACCGGATTTTGCGACGGCTACCAAGTTCGCGAACACGCTGATCAAGAACGGCATCGAAATCCATCGTGCGACAGGCGCATTCGCGGTGGAGGGCAAACAGTACCCAGGCGGATCGTACGTGGTGAAGGCCGCGCAGGCGTTCCGCCCCCACGTAATGGACATGTTCGAGCCCCAAGATCATCCGGATGATTTTGCCTATCCGGGCGGGCCGCCCATTCCACCGTATGACAACGCCGGTTGGACCTTGGCGTATCTGATGGGCGTGGAATTCGATCGGATTCTGGAAGCCTTTGATGGACCGTTCGAGAAGATAGACGGGTTTGCCGAACCCTGGGGTGCCGTGGCAAACCTGTCCGGCGCCAACGGTTTCATGGTCGACCACGCATACAATGATGCCGCGATCGTCACGAACCGTGTCCTGGCTGCCGGCGGTGAGGTCTCTTGGTTGAGCGAACCGTTCGTAAGTGGCGGTACGACTTTCGAAGCCGGGACCATATACCTGCAAGGGGTGAATGCGTCGACCGTTTCGGCGATGGCTGAAGAGTTGGGTGTGAACATGGTCGGTGTGCGCGACCGGCCGAGCGCGACGATGCAAATCCGACCGATCAAGATCGCGCTGTGGGACCGGTATGGTGGGTCGATGCCTTCCGGGTGGACGCGATGGTTGCTCGAGCAGTACGAGTTTCCGTTCGAAGTCGTCTATCCCCCCGATCTCGACAATGCCACGCTCAGTGAATACGACGCGATCGTCTTCCCGTCCGGCGCGATACCATCGGGTCAGGGCGGTGGCGGCCGTGGTGGCGGCGATCCGTCGAATATTCCTCCTGAATACGCGGGGCGTGTTGGTTCGGTGTCGCTCGATCGCACCATTCCGCGACTCGTGGACTACGTGCGTGATGGTGGAACCGTTATCGCGATTGGAAGCTCCACGGGCCTGGCGTATCACGCGGGGATTCCAGTGGCGAATCACCTGGAAGGCGTGACCCGTGACGACTACTATGTCCCGGGTTCGGTGTTGCGCGTCGACCTGGACAACGATCGGCCGGTAACGTACGGGATGCCGGACAAAATCGACGTGTTCTTCAACAACAGTCCCGTGTACCGGCTCACCAGCTTAGACCCGAGCGTCCGGGCGATCGGATTGTTCGGTACGGACAAACCGCTTCGGAGTGGGTGGGCGTGGGGGCAGGAAAAACTCGAAGGCGGTGTGACCATGATCGAAGCCGACGTCGGGGAGGGCAAGATGTTCCTGTTCGGCCCTGAGATTCTGCAACGCGCGCAACCGCATGGGACGTTCAAGTTGTTCTTCAACAGCTTGTTCCTCTCAGGTGTCGAGACGAACGCGCTGGTGCCATAGGCAAGGCTTGCAGATTGTGAACATGAGGCCCAGGGGGTACGCGATGGTCGTGACCTGCTGGGCCTTGTTCGTTGGATGTGGGGCATCCTCGCCCGACCGAATCCTGGTGACGTCCGGCGCCACCGATGAGGTCCTCGAGTTGGATGCCGTGAATGGGAGCGTGCTATCTCACATCTCACTCGATCTGCGGTTTGCTGAAACGGATGAGCCACACGGCGTCGCCGTGAGCCCGCACGGTACGCATTGGTTTGCGACGGTCTCCCACGGAGAACCCACACTTTGGAAGTTCGAGCTGCCGGACAACCGATTGGTGGGTCGCGTACCGCTCGGGATCAGTGGTGCATCGCGCATTGGAATTTCGCCGGACGGTGAAACCGCCGTTATCCCGGACTATTATCGAAGTGGCCGGGGCGCGCCGAGCCAGGTTGCCGTCGTGCGCCTGCACGACCTGCAGGTGCTCGATCGCCCCACCGTGTGCGCGGCACCGCACGACGCTCAATACACGCATGATGGGAGTGTGGTTGCGGTGGCGTGCAGTCATGCGGATGAAGTCGTGCTCCTGGACGCGGTCACGTTCGCCGAGGTAGGTCGATTCACGGTGGATCCTATTCCCGGGCCACCCGGTACACCGCGGTTTCGTCCGCTCAACCTCCTGTGGGGCCCGCGCGACGAAACGTTGGCGGTTTCCCTCCATGATGCTGACGTCGTGAGGGTGTTCACGCGAACAGGAGACATCGTGGCTGACGTCACCACAGGGGCGGGACCCACCCAGTTGGCGGCGCTGCCGGCCGCCGGGTGGTTGGTTTCGGCGAACCGCCGAGATGGATCGATCTCGATCATCGCGATGACGGATTGGTCGGAGCGGGCGCGTGTGTCTCTCGGCGTGTCTCATCCGCACGGCATCGCCTCGGCCACATCGGCCGACGTGGTGTACGTGACGTATGAAGGTGATACGGAATCACCTGGTGGTGTCGTGGCCGTCTCGATTCCGGACGCGGAAGTGCTTTGGCGAACGGTTGGGGGGGCGTATACTCTGGGCGTGGCCGTTGCACCAGGGAACTGATGCACTAGGACTGGGGAACTAGTAGGGATGAATCCGAGGTTGCCGCTGCAAATCCATTGGAAGGCTCTCGTTGCTATAGCGACCGGGGCGGTGGTTGGATCGTGTTCTGATTCCGCTGCGCCTGGGGATTTGACAGAGATCAGTTTCTCATCCGCGTTCGTCCACCTCAACGGACTCGCCCCTCAAACAGTCATCGTTCGTAACTCGGGGCGCGTTGCCGCGGGGCCGATCACACTAAACGGTGCGGCATTCACGAACGGCGGTGGCGCCGCCGCGGCTGGGCTGACGTTGGAGATCACGCCCGACGAGTTGGCCACCCTGAACCCCGGCGACAGTGCCGTTGTCACCTTGCGGCTCGCGAGTATCAGTCCGACCGTGGCTGATGGGACGTATCTCACCACACTCAGCGCCATCGTTGGTGACAGTATCGCGTCTTCGCTCGGCGTCGATGTCCGCGTGGCCGCCTGCTTGGGTGAGCCGTTTCGGGTTGCCGATCTCAGTGGGGCGACATCGATCACGCAGGGCGATATCGTGCAACTCACGGCCGACGTACGTGATTCGACTGGAGCGGTTGCGGCTACTCCGTGCGTGTCGTGGGCCGTCACCCCGGCGGGCGCCGGGTACGTAACCGCGGATGGTGCGTTCGTCGGATATCAGCCTGGGGTGGCGATGATCGTCGCGGCTTCGGGGTTGGGCAGTGACTCCATTCCGGTGACGATTCAGGCGCGTGGATTGAGCGGCAGCTTTGCCACGACAGGTGTTGGGGTCGTGTCGGACCGGTACTCTTCTGATGTGTGGGTGCACGGTACCACCGTCTACCAAGGCACGTGGTCGTCCCGCAACGGAAACTCGGGTAACACCCTGTACGTCTGGGACGTCAGCGATCCAACGGCGCCACTGCTAGCCGACTCCGTGATGATCGACGCGCGGACGGTCAATGACGTGAAGGTGCGGGCGGATGGTGCGTTGGCCGCTATTACGCACGAAGGATCGAACGACGGACAGAACGGTGTCACGCTCCTCGACCTGGCCGACCCACTGCACCCAACGGTCATCACGCGTTTCTTCCAGTCGCTCGAAACTGGCGTGCACAACGCGTGGCTTGACGGCAACTATCTCTATCTCGTCGTCGATGGC
Source organism: Gemmatimonadota bacterium (assembly GCA_039656555.1). Lineage (GTDB taxonomy): Bacteria > Gemmatimonadota > Gemmatimonadetes > Gemmatimonadales > GWC2-71-9 > CAMYLY01. Next base: position 5,181 of record JBDHLU010000030.1, read on the forward strand.
GTGAGCCCGACGAGCGGGCTACGTGTGCTCGACATTACCGATCTAGCCAATCCGATGGTCGTGTCCGACTACTACGCCGGCTCGAGTTTTTTGCATGATGTGTACGTGCGCGACGGACTCGCGTTCTTATCACATTGGAACGCGGGCCTCGTGATACTCGACGTCGGCAACGGGGTGGCTGGTGGGTCGCCAGCGGCACCTGTCGAAGTGAGTCGGTTGGTGGTGGCCGGAGGCCAGACGCACAATGTGTGGTACTGGCCAACGGCCGGATACGCGTTTGTCGGCGAAGAGGATTTTTCCTCTCCGGGTATCATGCATGTCGTCGACGTGCGTGACCTGTCCAACCCGAGGGAGGTGGGTAGCTATGCGTTGTCCGGCACAACGCCCCACAACTTCTGGCTCGATGAGTCGAGTGGAGTGCTCTACCTCGCGTGGTATGCCAATGGGTTGGTGGCGCTCGACGTCGCGGGAGATCTCATGGGCGAGTTGGATAAGCAGGGGAGGGAATACGCGGTGTGGGACTACGGCGGCGGCGGCGGATGCCCGGCGGCGTTCTTTACCGCTACGTGTACGTGGGCGCCGCAGGTGCACAACGGGAAGATCTACATCGCAGATATGAATACGGGATTTCGTGTTGCGGAGCCCGTGGGATTCTGAGGTTTCGTCAATCGTCCATCGTCCATCGTTCTCCTTCCCGTCTTCCCGTCCTTCCGTCTTATTTCACCTGCCGACGGGTAGCCCACCAGGTTCCACCAGACACGAACATCAGGCTCAGCACGAACCCCAAGACGTAACTCGGAAGCGGTACCGCCGGTCCGTTTCGAGCCTCGCCAAACTGACTGACAGCCCATTGCTGAATCCAATCGACCATCGAGAGTCCAAACGCCGCGCGGAACGCCTCATCTACCGGCGAGTCAGCGGTCCAGAACTGCTCGAATCGTTCCTCCCCGAATTCTCTAACCAGGTCGGAGAGGAAGTAGCGGGTGGTTATTCCTAGGTCCAGCGAGGAGTATTGCGAGGCGTACGTAGCGTTGCTCAGGAACGACCTTTGACTGCGGCTCCGGGATGGGGTGAGGAAGATCGACCGCTGCATTGCCGAGTCGGGCTCGGTCACACCGGCCAGTGACGCGCACACCTCCTGGTTACCCGCTGTACAGGCCCGAAGGGCCAGGGACCAGCGGCGCTCGAGAGGAAATCGGTCCCATGCCCGGCGTTGGATGTCGTCCGGTCCCGAACCCCAGTTTGTCCGCATGGCCAACATGTAATCGGACCGCTCCATCCATGTACGCACGCTGTTGCTCGGCATGCCGAACGTGGCGAAGAATCCGCACGGTCCAGGTACAGCGGTCTCGAGCCACTCCATGAACGATGGCAACCGCGTTCGGATGGACCGTTCCACTTGGTATTGGCTCAAGGGGTCAAGGACGATGCAAGGGTCGGTGTCCGTCTCGGGTAGAAGGTAAACCGTAGAATATCGAAGAGCCCCGTTTTCGGAGAAAAGGAGCGCGATGATCAGCGGGGGACTATTCTCGCGCATCACGGAGGCCCACCGCTCAACTAGAGAGCTTCGAATGGCGGTGGCAGCGTGCGCTGGAATCTGTTGATCGACCTGGACCGTGATTGGCGCGTCGTTATCGAACCCGTGCCAGAGCGAATCACGAAGACGGGCAACGATAAGGTCGCGTTCCACGACTCCGAGATGTTGCCGGGCTTGTGAAACCGGTGGTACCCGGCCCTTTTGCACCGTCAACGTGTGGAGGTAGCTACGTGGGGGGACGAGGGCCGCGGTGACCAGCACAAGTCCTAGGGCGGTGATGGCCATCAGGTGTCTTATCGCCATCGCGAACTCCGGAGTGCCGCTCCGAACACGACGAGAATCCAAATCACCGCGACCGTACCCGATTGCGTCGAGAACGCCGAACTGGGCGGGGGCGCGTTACGCACGCGCGTTGTCCATTCTTCGACCAATGATCCGAGATCGGTTCCCGAAGCGGCCTCGAGTCGGGCCTCGATTCGGTCAGGAGCTAGTAGGAAGCGGTGGATGGCACCCTCGCCACCAACTTCCAGCGCCAGGCGAAAGAGCCGTTGCCTCGAGTGGTAGTCAAGTGGTGGCCTGGGAAGTGTGGTGCGAAGGAATTCGGGGCACTGCGTCACGTCTCCGGCGCACTGCATTGCTGTGAACGCCATCCAATTTTGGGCGAGCGCCTGCGCTTCGGTGGTTGTGAACCAATCGATGTTCGGGGTTTCCGATACTGTAAGCCATAGAGCCTTGGTGCATGCAGCGATGTTTCTCTGGAAGCACTGGTGCCCGATGTTAAGGTCAGAGGTAGCTAGGGCGATGTAACTCCCGGTCCACTCGCCGCCGCTGACTGTGTCGAAGGAGGTCGGGGCATCGAGCCACTCGCGTACCGATTCCGGCATGACACGGTGGAAGACATGGTCGTACACCACGCGTTCGATGGAGCCGGCGACGGCGTGCACGGGGTAGTCGCGTTGCATGCGGAGGGGCTGCACGTGTTCTGGCCCCCCCGTGAACATCGAACCTCCCGTCATGTCCCCTACGCGTACTGCGGTCACCGCACCGGAAAACGTCGTACGCATGGGATTCTCGTACAAGTAGATGATAAGGCCGCCGACGATGGCAGTATCAGGTCCGAGTGCGCCTCCGCCACGGTTAGTGAGACGCGGGCGTCGGCAACGCGGGCCTCGAGTTCTTCGATCGTCTGCGTCAATGCGGGGGCGGCCCAGCCAAGCGTCCCCGCGCAGAGGCCGAGAACGATGATGGGTCTACACATCGATCAGTTTCCAGTCGCCGGTGAAGATCTCGAGCGGACCGGGCCACACGACAAGGCGATCGAGAATCCATCCGAGAACGTCCCGATCGAGTCCAAACACGTTGATTCCAACCTGTCCCAAACCCACCACGAGGAGTGCGGTCAACACGTAGGCCGCGGTTCGAGTCGTACCGGCGGAGATAGCAAAGAAGACTGAGAAGGCGAGTACCGTCGCGAGCGCGAACCGAAGTGACAGGGCGTACGGATACGCCTGGAGGCCGGTAGGAATTTGCGCGGCGGCGCTGGCCACGAGGCATCCAAACCACATAGCCGCGAGCGGGGCGCAAAGCAGAAGGAGGCCCGCGCCATAGCGCATGATGACGTACTGCGACCGAGGGATCGGGAGTGTCAGGGCGTAGACATGGTGCCCACGATGATCCGCGCCCCAGGTGGTTGTGGCGAATACCAGCCCCAGCAACATCGCTAGGCCACCGAACCAGGGTGAGTACCGGCTCATCAGGTTCATGATCGCCGTGGTGTCGTACAGCGATTGCGATGCCATACCGGTTGGCTGGATTGCCACGAGTGGCAAAGCAAAAGCCGCGATCACGGTCACCACCACGGCGTAGCGTGACCAGTTCCACTCTGTCCGCAGGATTTCTTTGAACATGGGTCTCCTTACGCTGTCCTTGCGGTCCGCAGCAGTTCAACGAACCCTTCTTCGAGATCGAGGTCGATGACCTCGCGGAGGTCGGCACCGATACTGGCCAAGTATTGGTGCATCGGATCCTGCCAACCTCGCACCAGCCATAGCTCGTGTGCGGAAACGCCGTCACCTTCGCGGGCCAACACTGCAAAGGGCGGGTCGTCCAGGTGGGCCGGTGCGCTTCCGACGCGCAAGCGCTTGAGCCCGTTCTTGAATGTTTCCATGGGGAGTTCCGATATGAGCTGTCCTTTGTCCAACACACCGACCCAGTCGCACACGCGCTCGAGTTCGTGCACCAGGTGACTCGAGATGAACACCGCCGCGTCACCGCCTGACACGTATTCGACCAGCGCGGACAACACGTCGCGCCGGGCCACCGGGTCGAGCCCGTCAGTGGGTTCATCTAGAATCAAGAGGGAAGGGGTCTGGGCGAGAGCAAGCATCATCATTGCCTTTCCCGTCTCGCCCTTCGATAGCCGGCCGATGCGTTGGTCGCGGCGAAGCCCGAATTGGGTGACCAACTCTTCGGCACGCCTCCAGTCCCAGCTCTTGAAAAACGCGGCGTGAAGCTGCATGGCCTCACCGACGGTCAAGCTGGGGTAAAGATGGGGACGTTCCGGCACGTACCCGGTGTGCGCGAGCATCTGTGTGGTCTGGTCCGGAACGTCATACCCGAGCACCGATATGGATCCTGCCGCGGGCCGCAGTTGACCGAGAAGAAGGCGGATCGTGGTGGTTTTTCCCGATCCATTAGGTCCGAGAAATCCGTACACAGATCCAACTGGTACTTTGAGCGCCAGATCCCTGATCTCGAACTCCTTGCTCGCACGGTACCGCAGTGCGTTCGTCTGAATCGCGTGGTCCATCCTATGCTTCTCCTATCTCTCGTTTCACGGCACCAACGATGGTGCCGCGAGACAGTCCAAGCCTCTTTGCTTCGACCAACATCTGCTGCACCAAATGCCGCGCGGCGGATTCTCGCTCGGCGTCTCGCCGATCATCCGCGACGCTATTGATGAACGTGCCCGCGCCCTGCTTCATCTCGACGAACCCATCGGTCTCGAGTGAGCGGTACGCTTGAACTACGGTGGCTGGATTCACGCGAAGCTGACCGGCGAGCCGGCGGACTGAGGGCAACGCGTCACCCTCTGTGAGGTCACCCGCTGCCACCGCCACCCGGATTCGGGCAGCGATCTGGTCATAAAGTGGTGTCGGACTCCGACTGTCGAGTTGCTCGAACATTTCAGCCTGTCAGCGCATCCATTCATCTGCTTGAGTGTATTAGTCTACCGGTACAGTGAGACACTAACGCCCGTCTGTCAAGGTCCACCGCTTATTTTGTTGTCTCACAAGGACGTACGACGATGCTGAAAGCGATTCAGGACTTCTTCAACAAGAACATCGAGCCCGAACCAGAGGCTGCAGCCGATGCCGGGACCAAGCACGATGCCGTGGCGGTGGCGGCGTGCGCCCTGATGCTGGAGCTGGCCCACGCGGACGACGAGTTCACCGATGACGAACGGCAGCACATCGAGGAAGCGGTCACCCGTCATTTCAACGTTCCACAGGAGACCGCGGAAGAGTTGATCGCCCTGGCCGACGAAGAGCGTCGGCGCGCCGTCGATCTCTACCAGTTCACCTCGTTGATCGCGAAGAACTTCGACGAGGGCCAGCGCATGGTGCTCGCCGAGATCATGTGGCGGATCGTGTACTCGGACGGCGAACTCGCCAAGCACGAGCACTACCTCATGCACAAGGTCTCAAAGCTCTTGGACCTCAAGCCGGGCTATCTCTCGGAAGCGAAGAAGCGCGCGGCGACTCCCCGCATAGACTGATCGAGATGACGGACCTTCTATCGCGAGTCCTGAAGGGCGCGCGGGACCGTGGTCTTTTTGACCCACCTGGAACGACGCTCCTCGCCGTGAGCGGCGGCGCCGATTCGCTTGCCCTGTTGGACCTGTTCGCGGCCGACGGTGGCATGGCGGAAGCCCTCAAACTCGAGGTTGTAGTCGGCCACGTCGACCATGGCATTCACCGGAAGAGCGCAGCCGTGTCGGAACGCGTGCGGCAGGCGGCGGAGCACTACGGTGTCCCGTTCCTGCTCCGCACGCTGGAGCTGGGTGCCGGCGCTTCAGAAACGAAGGCGCGCGAAGGGCGCTACGCTGCATTGCGCGACATGCAGGTGGAAGCCGCTGCGGCGTTTCTCGTCACGGCGCACCACGCTGACGATCAGGTCGAGACGATCCTTTTCAGGGCGCTCCGGGGCAGTGCGCCGGCGGGCCTAGCGGGCATTCCGGTGAGGGGGCGCGACGGTTTGGCCCGTCCGCTCTTGGGAGTCAGCCGCGCCGAGTTAGAGGCGTGGGCCGCCCAACAAGTTGGTTGGAGCCACGAGGACCCGGCCAATCGCGACTTGCGCCACGATCGATCGTGGATTCGGCACGAGTTGTTGCCCATGCTGCGCGACCGGTTTCCCGACGTTGACGACCGTCTAATCGGTCTGGGTCAGCGGGCAGCATTGGACCGTCGGGCGTGGGCGGAGGTGCTGCCCATCATTCCGGACCTCGACTTCACCCTCGAGGGTGAAGGCGTCTCGTTCGCCGTCGGCACCTTCAAGCACCTGCCACCAGCGCTGGGAAGCTCGCTTCTCCGTGCGGCGGCGCGGCAGTGTGGTGTGATGGTTGGCCCGCGCCGGTCGGAACAGCTTCGGCGGTTCCTCGAGGCGGGTGCGAGCGGTCGCACGTTTGACTTGGGAGGAGGTTGGGAGGCGCGAAGGGTGTTCGATCGGTGCGTCGTAGCCCGACGAGAGGCGTTGGAAACCCCGGAGCGCGTAGCCGTGTCTATCAATGGGAACGAGACCATCCGGTGGGGTCGGTGGGAGGTCACCGTGACCAGGGACACTGCGGGCCGGCCTGCTCGTGCCGGTCTCGAGACGTGGATCGAGGTGTCGGAGACCGAACTCCGTGGATTCGAGGCCGGAGATCGAATGCGACCATTGGGTGGCGTGGGGCGTCGAAAGGTGCGGCGCCTCTTGATGGAGGCCCGGGTGCCATTTCATGAAAGGGGTTCGTATCCAGTAGTGGTGCAGGGGCGCCATGTCGTGTGGATTCCGGGAGTTTGCCGGTCGGCGCACGCGGTGCCCCGACCTGGAGACCCCGCGCTCCGTCTCGAGGCCCGTGTGGTGGGGGCTAGCAGTGGCTGATCGGGGCGAAATAGTCCGCACGGTTTTCGACGCGGAGACCATCGCGCGTCGGGTTCGGGAACTTGCCGAGGAATTGGGGGCCTATTACCCGACGGGTGATCTGATCTTGCTCGGGACGTTGAAGGGTGGTTTCATCTTTCTCGCCGACCTCGTGCGTCAGATTCGGCGGGAGCATGAGATGGATTTCCTGGTGGCGGCGTCCTATGGGATGAACAAGACCTCGAGCCGACAGGTGCGCATTCTCTACGACCCCGTGACGCCGCTGACCGGCCGCCATGTCGTGCTGGTCGAGGACATCATTGATTCGGGCACGACGCTGAACAGTCTGGTCCGTCTCCTGGAGGCAAGAGGCCCGGCGAGCCTGGAGATCTGTGCCCTCCTTCATAAACGGAAGGCAGACCTGGTGCTCGAACCGCGATTCGTCGGCTTCGACGCGCCGGACGAGTTCCTGGTAGGATATGGGCTCGATTACGCCGAGCGATACCGCCATCTGCCGTTTGTCGGTAGCTTGAATACGGAGTGATATTGGTAAGATGACAGATAAAGAGACCCAAAAAGGGAAGATGAGCGTATCCGGGCTGAGCAGGAACCTGGTGTTCTGGTTCCTGGTCTTCCTCATCATGGTGATGGGCTGGCAAATGGTTGAACGCAACCGTGAACCGGTGGAAGAGATCTCCTATTCCGAATTCCAGAAATACCTTCTCCGAAACGACATCCAGTCGGTCACGGTGGACCGGGACAAGTTCGTCACCGGGGAGTTCAAGCGCGCCATCAAGGTTACGGCGCGGCCGGTCCAGAACTTCGAAACTGTACTGCCGTTCGAGTCGTCGGCGGATTTTGTCGCGACGCTCGAGGAGCGGGGCGTCGAGGTCACCGGCGAAGAGCCCAAGCAGGGCTTTGGCACGTTCCTCTTGGGCCTCTTGCCGTGGATGATCCTCATAGGTCTGTGGATCTTCTTTTTCCGGCAGGTCCAGCAAGGCGGAAACCGGGCGTTCTCCTTTGGGAAGTCTCGTGCCAAGCTGATGACCGGCGATACGCCCAAGGTCACCTTCCAAGATGTCGCTGGGTGTGACGAGGCAAAAGTCGAACTGGAGGAGATCATCGAATTTTTGAAGGACCCACAACGCTTTCAGCGGCTGGGCGGACGGTTGCCGAAGGGCGTGCTGTTGGTAGGGGCGCCCGGCACAGGCAAGACGTTGTTGGCGCGTGCCGTTGCGGGCGAAGCGTCGCGGCCGTTCTTCTCGATGTCCGGTTCCGATTTCGTCGAGATGTTTGTGGGAGTCGGCGCATCACGCGTCCGAGATCTATTCGAACAGGGTAAGGCCCATGCGCCATGCCTGATCTTCATCGACGAGATCGACGCCGTAGGGCGCCACCGCGGTGCCGGGCTGGGTGGTGGACACGACGAGCGCGAACAGACGCTGAACCAACTCCTGGTCGAGATGGACGGCTTCGAGTCGAATGAAGGCGTTATCCTCATCGCCGCAACCAACAGGCCCGACGTGCTCGACCCTGCGCTGCTCCGTCCGGGGCGTTTCGACCGCCAGATCGTCGTCGACCTGCCAGACATTCGGGGACGCGAGATGATTCTCAAGGTGCACGCGCGGAAGATCCCCTTGTCCAGCGATGTGAAGCTCGAGGACATCGCGCGTGGGTCGCCGGGCCTCGCTGGTGCTGATCTCGCGAACCTCGTGAACGAGGCCGCGTTGCTCGCGGCGCGTCGGGCCAAGCAGCACGTTGAGATGGTCGACTTCGACGACGCTAAGGACAAGGTGATGTTGGGTGTCGAGCGGAAGAGCCTGGTGCTGTCAGAAGAGGACCGGAAACTCACGGCGTTTCATGAAGCCGGTCACGCCCTGGTCGGCATGCGTGTGCCTGGGCAGGACCCGGTGCACAAGGTGTCGATCATCCCGCGCGGGCGAGCCCTTGGCGTTACGTTCTCGCTCCCCGAGGAAGACCGTTACAACTACACCAAGGAATACATGTTGGGTCGTCTCGCGATGGCGTATGGCGGTCGTTTGGCGGAGGAGATCATCTTTGGAGCGGAGAAAGTGACCACGGGCGCCGCACAAGACATCGAAAAAGCCACCGAGATGGCGCGTCGCATGGTGACCCAATTCGGGATGAGCGACCTCATCGGCCCGGTAGCTGTGGGTGAGGGGGAGCACCAGATCTTTCTGGGTCGCGAATTGACACAGCGTCGCGAGGTGTCGGACAAGACGATCGAACAGGTCGATGGAGAGGTCAAGCGTATCCTGTCGGAAGCGTACGAACGTGCGCGGAAGATCCTCGAGGGAGACCTGGATACGCTGAACGCCATGGCGAACGCGCTACTCGAGCGAGAGACGCTGGATCGGGAAGAGGTCCTGCTCATCGCGGAAGGCAAGGAGCTTCCGCCCCTCGTCAGCTCTCAGCCGGAACCGGCACCGCCGCAGACGCCACCCGCGCCTGACGAAAAACAGGTTGGCAAACAAGGCCCCATTCTCGGAGCGCCACCCGCCGAACCTGCGGGGGCGTGAACGCCGCCTGGCGTGTGGCGGGATCCTCGATCCCGCTCGACCGCCCGTTGATCGCAGGTATTCTCAACGTAACGCCAGATTCGTTCAGCGACGGAGGGCGGCTCGACGCAGAGGCCGCCGCCGACCATGCTGTCCGCCTGGTCGAGGAGGGTGCGGACCTCATCGATATCGGGGCGGAATCGACGCGCCCTGGGCGGCCCGATCCTGTTTCTCTGGAAGTGGAGTGGCAGCGGCTCGAACCTGTGCTGGATCGTGTCGCCTCGTGCATACCCGAAATCCCTGTGAGCGTCGATACCGTGAAGTCGGAGATCGCTCGGCGTGCCCTGCAATCTGGTGCTGTGGCCATCAACGACGTTTCGGCACTCCGTAGTGATGCGGCCATTGCGGATTGCTGTGCCGAGAGCGGTGCCGGGCTCATCATGATGCATTCCCGCGGAGACCTGTCTACGTTGGCGACGTACGAGTTGGCCCAGTATGAAAACGTTGCGGACGAGGTTGTGGGGGAATTGGACAGTGCCGTCGCCGAGGCGACGCGTCGGGGCGTCGAGCGGTCGCAAATTGTGCTCGATCCGGGATTCGGATTCTCGAAGACGCCGGAGCAGACCTTCGAGGCGTTCCGTCACCTGCCGGCGTTGTCGGCGTTGGGGTATCCCGTCATGGTTGGGCCATCTCGAAAGCGCTTTCTCGGGGTCGTGACCGGTCGAGATGTGGAGGATCGTGATGTCGCCACTGCCGCGGCGTGCGGGGCAGCCTATCTTCTTGGGGCGCACATCTTTCGGGTCCACGCGGTGGCACCGACTCTGGATGCCTTGCGCGTCGTGGCAGCGGTGCAAGGAGCCTGATGTCGTTAGATCAACTTCGATATCTGATTCCGGGACTCTGGGATCTCGTCGAGATCCTGATCGTCGCGTATGTCATCTATCGGCTTCTCGTATTCCTGGCTGGCACCCGGGCCCTGCAGATTCTGGTCGGTCTCGTGATCTTGGGGGCGATCTACTTCGGCGCCATTCTGCTCCGGTTCAACATGATCACCACCTTGTTGGGATTCGTGTTTGCCTACGGGGCGTTCGCGGCGGTGGTCGTGTTCCAACCGGAGTTGCGACAGGCGCTCGCCCGGTTGGGACGGGTGCGATTCCTGCGTGCGCTGGCGCCCACATCCGGCCGCGAGGTGGCCGATGAGATCGCCGACGCGATTGACCGCCTGGCCCGGAGCGGTACCGGGGCTATCATCGCGCTGGAGGGAGAGGTCTCCCTCAACCACTTCCTGGAAACGGGTACCGAGATGCAAGCCGCCGTCTCCGCGAACTTGCTGACAACGATCTTCACCCCCTATTCACCGCTTCACGATGGGGCGGTGATTATCCAAGGCAGTCAAATCGTGGCGGCCGGTGTCGTCCTTCCCCTGACGCAGTTTCCCGTTGCTGACAAGGCGTTGGGTACGCGGCACCGCGCCGCGCTGGGCTTGTCCGAAGAGTCGGATGCAATGGTGATCGTTGTCTCCGAGGAGACTTCGACCATTACTTTGGCTCAACATGGCGTGCTCAAACGGGGCGTCACGGCCGACCAGGTTCGGGAGACCCTGGTGCGTCGGAACACCGGCGGACTTGCTTTGACGGCCACGGCCAATAAGGCTTCACCGGCCTGAACCGGTATCACAGCGACAATTCGAGACCAACGAGCGAGATCGTGACGGAGCACGAAGTGCCACTTGCGACAGTTGACGACCAGCGCCTGCTGACGCGGGCGGCGTTGATCGTGTTCGTCGTGGTCCTGATCGGGTATGTGGCGACGCTCGCCCCAACGGTCACGTTCTGGGATGCCGGCGAGTTGATCGCGGCGATGAACATCCTTGGCATACCGCATCCTCCCGGCACTCCACTGTTCGTGCTGATCGGGAAGGCGTGGGGTACGATATTTCCATTCGGTGAATTCGCGTTCCGCACGAACCTGATGACGGCAATCTTCAGTGCGGCGGCTGCGGCGTTCATGTTCCTAGTGGTGGCCCATGCCCTCCGTGGGTGGAGCGCGCACGAGGGCGAAGCGATCGGTGATGCTCTCACGAGCGACAAACTGTTCGTGATCGGGGGCGCCGCCGGGGCCGCCGTGATGGCGGCGTTCGCTTTTACGGTATGGCAGAACTCCATCGAAACTGAAGTCTATATGGTGGCAACCTTGAGTATTGCCGCCATCTGCCTGCTCTCCCTGGGATGGAGAAAACACCGGGGCGACGAGCGGGCGCCGCACATTCTACTCTTGATCGTCTACCTGTTAGCGGTCTCTATCGGCAATCACTTGCTGACCTTGCTCGTTGGCCCGGCGATTTTCGGATTCATGTGGCATGTCATGCGATCCAATCCGCTGCCGGAACGGGCTAATCGCCGAGTGGAATGGGGCCAGTGGTTGGTCATGGTTGGGATCTGGCTCATGCTCACTGGGATCGGGTTGGGTCTCAACGCGATGTTGTTGGGACTCACGACGTTCCTGGGTGTGTGGGTTGCGTTCTTGCTACTGAACCCGATGTCGGACACGATGGGGCAGTCGTTGGCGTGGGGACAGCTTGGGGTGGTCGCGGTGCCCGTGCTGTTGGCGTGGGCGATGGTGCGATTCGACATTCCCATATCCGTCGACCTCGTGCAGTTGTCGATTTACGCGACCATGGTGTTTGCCCTGCTCGTCGTGGCGGCGCTGGGGGTAGGGCGCCTGTCGATGCCGTCGGCCGTATTCGCAATCGCGCTGGTCGGTGCCTCGACGTACGCGTTCCTCTACATACGAGCCAACGTCGGGCCGCTTATCAACGAAGCCGATCCATCGACGCTGGAAAACCTGTTCAGCGTGATCTGGCGTGAGCAGTACCCGCCGCGGTCACCGATCGACAACCCGATCTATACCATGCGGGACGGCACCTTCATCGATAGACTCGGCGCGTTTGTTTCGTGTCTACCACGTTTTGTCGATGGGCCCGGGCCCGAGGCGCAGGCCGCTTTCGGGCAGGTGCCGGAGTGTTACACCGTGCGCAGCATCCCGTTGATGTTTCGACAGGCGCACATGTACCTGCAGTACTTTGACTGGCAGTGGTCCAAGGGGTTGGCTCCGCACGAGCCGGTGTTCGCGAAGATTCGCCTTCCGGTGACGGTTTTCGTCGCGAGCCTAGGGATTTACGGAGCGGCGGTGTTGCGAGAGCGTGACCGATCGGCGTTCTGGCTCCTGTTCATGCTTTTCTTGGCCACTGGGCCGGGCCTGGTGGGGTACATGAACTTCAAGCCCGGGTTCTCGCTCGGATGGGATCCCTACAGCTCGATGACGATGCATGAGGTTCGCGAGCGCGACTACTTCTTCACCGTATCGTTCCAGGTATGGGGACTACTGGCAGGCATCGGACTCGCCGGCTTGTACGTGATGGGAATCAAGCCCTTGCTGACGTGGTTTGGCACTTTCGGGGCGCTGTTCCGTCGCGACACGACGCGGGCGGTTGCGCTCTCTCAGGAACGCGCCGTGGTCTTCGATCCGAGCACCCGACGGGCGCCATTCGTGTTCGTGATCGCCTTGATGCCGATGTTGCTCAACCTGACCGCGGCAACTCGGAAACACGGGCCCGACGCGCTACTCGCGCGGGATTTCGCCTACAACTTGTTGCAGTCTGCCGAACCCTACGGGATCATCTTCACGAACGGGGATAACGACACGTTTCCGCTCTGGTATCTCCAGGAAGTGGAGGGCGTCCGCCAGGATGTTTCTGTAGTGAACCTGTCGTTGGGGAACACCGATTGGTATCTGCGCCAGCTTCGCGACAACCCAGTGCGGGCGTTCGATGCCGAGGCGTCACCGTGGTACGCCGACTTGGCACCTGATGAGCCACCGCCGCCCCTACACAGCCTTACCGATGGAGAGATTTCCGTGCTCCGGTCGCAACTTCTTCAGCGTGACCTCCACATCAAGCACGGTTTGATAGAAATGACGATCGAAGCCAACTCGCCGTTGTACGTCAAGGATGTGTTGGTGTTGCGGCTCCTGCAGGAGAATTGGGACAAGCGGCCGATGTACTTCGGACTGACCGCTGGGCCCGACAACTGGCAACGCATGCAACGCTATCTGACGCAAGAGGGATTGGTCTTCAAAGTGCATGCGAAGGAACCGCCGGACGATTCCAAGCTCGGACCCGGCTTGTTTGGTGTGCCGATGAACGTCCCGCGTACCGACTCTCTCGCATGGCTGGTCTTTCGTTACGCCGATCTGTTCGACGTGGACTCGTTGCAGCTCGAACCGACGGCTCGGAACATCACCACCAACCTCAGTTACCCATTCTACTCGTTGGGGAACGCTTACGAATTGCTGGGAGATCCGGACCGTGCCCTCGAGAATCTGCGTCGAGGATACCACCTGCAGCCCATCTTCGAGATGTTGACCTTGATGCAGAATATTCAGGACAGTTTCCCGATCGAGCGCGGGCCTCCCGCAGTGTTCGGCGACACTACGATTGGCGTCCTCGGCGACAGCCCGATCAGTCAACCCAACTAGCATGGGTTGGTGGGCCTAACCGGCCCCACTACCTTTCATGGTTATGAGTTTTCCCAGCCTCACGGCCAACCTTAAACAGGTCCGGGAGCGGGTGGCGGACATACAGGACGCGGCCGGATTGAGTCAACGTGTTCGGATCATCGCAGTGACCAAGGGTCACCCGGGGGCCGCGGTGATGGCGGCTATCGAAGCGGGGGTGACGGATGTCGGTGAAAACCGGGTTCAAGAGGCATTGCGCAAACAGGATGAACTCGGACCCGTGCCTGTAGCGTGGCATTTGATCGGCCATCTGCAGACCAACAAGGCCAAGGCGGTAGGCGGCCGGTTTGCCGCCGTACATTCGGTCGACTCGTTGCGGGTGGCCGAAGCGCTCGAGGCGGCCAACCTCAAGCGAGGTGCCGAGCGGCTCGACGTGCTGCTGCAGGTGAACGTTGCCGGCGAGGAACAAAAAACCGGATGTGATCCGGACGACGCCTCGGACATTGCCCATGCAATCACGGCGTTCGAGACGCTGCGGCTGCAGGGGCTGATGACCATGGCGCCGTTTACTGACGATGAATCGGTGCAACGTAGCGCATTTTCGCGACTGCGGGCAACGCGGGAACACTTGGAAGGCGAGGGCTTGGCGTTGCCCGAACTCTCGATGGGAATGTCGAACGATTACACGGCGGCCGTGGCTGAAGGCGCTACGATGCTTCGACTCGGAACCGTGCTGTTTGGAGAACGGCCAAGATGAATGACGATGGTTTCAGGCTGACGCCAGTTGACGTCCGCGGGCAGGGGTTCCGCCGCCGGGCGCTCGGTTACGATACCGAAGGAGTCGAAGAGTTTCGGCAGCGGGTGGCCGACGAACTCGAGCGTTTGCTGCGCGAGCGCGCGCAGATGGAAGACCGCATGGAGAATTTCCGAGAGCAATTGCGGGCGTTTCGGGATCGGGAGCGGGCCTTGAACGAAGCCGTTGTCATGGCGCAGCAGATGCGCGAGGACACCGAGAAGATGGCGAAGCGCAATTCCGAAGTCACGATCAAGGAAGCCCACGTCAAGGCGGAAGAGATCGTAGCCGATGCGCGGAGGAGCGAGGCCGAAGTCCGAAACGACCATGTCGCAGCTCAGCGTCAGTTCACCGGGTACGTTGCTGCCTTCCGTCAATTGCTGCTCAGACAATTGGCCGAACTCGACGCCCTGGCGGAGCACGAACGGGATGGGAGCCCACCCGAGTCATCATGACCCCATCTGACCTCAATTCGCGGATCGATACAGCGGTGTCCGCCATCCGTGGCCAATCGAATCATGTGCCTGACGTGGCCGTGATCCTGGGTACGGGCCTAGGCGGATTGGCCGACGAGATCGACGTTTCGGCAACGATGTCGTACGACGACATTCCCGGGTTTCCGGTCTCCACGGTCGAATCGCATCACGGGCGTCTACTGCTCGGGACGCTTGGCGGAAGAGCGGTGGTGGCAATGCAGGGCAGGTTCCACCGCTACGAGGGGTACACGCTGCAGGAGGTCACATTTCCCGTTCGGGTCATGCGGGCCCTGGGCGCGGAGACCCTGATCGTGTCGAATGCGTGTGGCGGAATGCACCCGCTGTGGTCGCCCGGCGATCTCTTCCTGATTGCCGACCATATCAACTTGTTGGGTGACAGCCCCCTGGTCGGTCCGAACGACGACGCCTTGGGCCCACGGTTTCCGGATATGTCGGACCCGTACGATTCGAACCTGCGAGACCTCGCGCGTGAGACGGCTCGCGACCTGAAACTCACGCTCCGTGAAGGCGTGTACGTGGCGGTGGCGGGTCCCAACTTGGAGACTCCAGCCGAATACCGTTTTCTCCGTGCCATCGGTGCCGACGTGGTGGGGATGTCGACAGTTCCGGAGGTGATCGTTGCCGTCCACGGGGGGATGCGGGTACTAGGGATTTCAATTATCACCGATCAATGTCTGCCCGATGCGCTAGAACCCGCGAACATCGATGCGATCATCGCTACGGCCCGGTCGGCGGAGCCCAACCTCACCCAGCTCGTCACTACCATCCTGAACAGGCTCGACTGATGGCGTTCGACCCGCTGGCCAACAAGGGCAAGGAGTTGGAACTGGAGGTCCTCGAGCAGTGGCGACAGGAGGACTTGTTCCACCAGACCCTCGATGCCACCAAGGACGGGAAGCCCTTCGTGTTTTATGAGGGACCGCCGACGGCCAATGGCCGGCCCGGAATCCACCACGTGTTCGCGCGGACGATCAAGGACCTGATTTGTCGCTACCACACGATGCTCGGCCGCTCTGTTACGCGGATTGCCGGATGGGATACCCACGGCCTTCCGGTCGAGATCGAGGTCGAAAAATCACTCGATCTTTCGGGTAAGGCGGACATCGAGAAGTTCGGCGTGGCCGAGTTCAATGCTCGGTGCAAGGAGTCGGTCTTTACCTACAAATCCGATTGGGAAAAACTGTCGGAGCGTATTGGCTATTGGTTGGACTATTCACGTCCCTATGTCACCTACAGCAACGAGTACATAGAGAGTGTTTGGTGGTTGCTCCGTCAGCTCGCGGACAAGGGGATGCTGTACGAGGGTCACAAGGTGCTTCCGTACTGTGGTCGGTGTGGCACGGCGCTATCGAGTCACGAATTGGCGTTGGGGTATGCGACCCACAAGAGCCCGTCGATCTACTCGCTGTTTCGACTCGAAGGGGACGACGATCGATACTTGCTCGTGTGGACCACGACGCCATGGACGCTGCCGTCGAATATCGCGATCGCCGTCAACCCCGAGTTCACCTATGTCGAGCTCGACGTAGAAGGGCGGCGAGTCATCGTCGAGGAGTCGATTGCGGAACGCGTCGCGGTCGTCGGTGCGACGCATGGTGAAACACTTGCCACATTCCCAAAGATGGCGACGCACCAGGGCGTCGATATGGTCGGTTGGCGGTACGAGCAACTGCTCGATGCCGTGGAGGTCGATGCGGATCGTGCCTTTCGGGTCGTTGCCGGAGATTTCGTCACCAACGAGGACGGGAGCGGATTGGTCCACATGGCGCCGGCGTTTGGGGCCGACGATTACGCGACGATTCACCGCGAGGGATTGGCGTTCGTCAATCCGGTAGACGAGAACGGGCGGTTTGCCGGTACGCGGTGGGACGTGATCAACGGGATGACGGTATTCGAGGCGAATCAACTCATTGCCGAACGGCTGGACGAAGCAGGCAAGGTGTTCGGCAGATATCAACCGCAAGGGTACGAACACACGTACCCCTTCTGCTGGCGTTGTGATTACCCCCTAATCTACTACGCACGCGAATCGTGGTTTGTGAGAACGACTGCGTTTGCGGACCACATGATCGCGTACAACCAAAACGTCGAATGGTATCCGCCCGAGGTCGGAGAAGGGCGGTTCGGCGAGTGGTTGGAGAACAACGTCGATTGGGCGCTGTCTCGTGATCGATATTGGGGCACGCCATTGCCGGTGTGGGTGTGCGAAGCGAATGACGCACACCGTACGGTGATCGGTTCATACGCCGAACTTGCGGAGCGTTGGGGCCAGCCGCTTCCCGATGACTTCGATCCCCACAAGCCATTCATCGACGAATACCGTTTCGCCTGTCATGAAGGTGGATGCGATGGGACGATGTCGCGCGTCACGTCGGTGATCGACGCGTGGTTCGATTCCGGAGCTATGCCTGCGGCGCAATGGCACTATCCGTTCGAGAACGAAGATGAATTCAAGCGGCATTTCCCGGCTGACTACATCTGTGAGGGACTCGATCAAACGCGGGGATGGTTCTACTCGCTCCTTGCCATTGCGACGGGCGTGTTCGACAGCCCGGCGTACCGTAACGTGATCGTCAACGGTCTCGTCTTGGACCAAGACGGGCGCAAGATGTCAAAACGGATCGGCAACGTGGTCGATCCGTGGGCGGCTGTAGACGAATTCGGTGCCGACGCGATCCGGGTCTACCTCTTGGCGTCCAGTCAGGTAGCGCAGGACAAGTTGTTCGACAGTGGTAACATCTCCGACGTTGCCTATGGGTTCCTCAATCAGCTGCGGAACATGTATACGTTCCTGGCGTCGTACGCCGAGGATTGGACTCCTGATCAGGCGCCACCGATCGACGAGCGTCCGGTTGTCGACCGGTGGTTGCTCTCGAAACTCGACGGTCTCATTCGCACGGTTCGTACGAAGTGGTCGCACTACGACGTGACGACGGGGACCAAGGCGATCATGGATTTTTGCGCCAACGACATGTCCAATTGGTATGTTCGCGTGAACCGTGGGCGCTTCTGGGCACCCGATGCGCGAGCGGACCCCGCGGCATTGGCGACGCTCTACGAGGTGTTGGTGGCGGTATGCCGGTTGCTGGCTCCGGCGGCTCCGTTCCTGAGTGACGCCTTGCACCGGAGACTGACTGGGGCCTCCGTTCACTTGGCGCCGTTTCCGGAAGAGCAGGGGCGACTTGACCCAGTGATGAACGATACCATGGATGTGGCGAGGAACCTGGCGTCGTTGGCGCGCGCCGCCCGAGACAAGGCCAATCTCAATGTCCGGCAACCCCTACAAACCATGCGGGTGGCGGTCCCTCCTGCCGTCCGTGGTGAGTTGTTCGATCGGTTTCTCGACATCGTACGTCGTGAGATCAACGTGAAGGCGATCGAGATCGTGGGGTCTGACACCGATCTCGTGCGACTCAAGGCGAAACCCAACTACAAGGAACTCGGCAAGAAGCACGGGCCCAACACGCCCCTGGCGGCAACGTCATCACAGGAGTTGGAGCCACTGCAGATCCAGCGGTTGGAACGCGGAGAGACCGTCACGTATGAGTCGAGCGATGGGTTCAAGGTCGATTTCAACCTTGAAGATGTCATCATTCACCGCGAAGTCGTCACGGATTGGCTGGTGCAAAGCGATGGACCCCTCGTTGTGGCGCTCGATCCCGAATTGACGGACGAGCTCCGCACCGAAGGATTGGCCCGAGAGATCGTCAACCGGGTGCAAAGACTTAGAAAAGACGCGGGATACCATTACAATACACGGATTGCCCTCGGCTTATCCGGGGCGGAATCCATCGTCCGGGCGGCCGGAATCCACGAGGCGTTCATCGCCGGTGAGACGCTCGCACGAGAGGTTCTGGTCGGCAGTGATGTGGAGAGTCCTGACATTCGGGACGCAGCGACGATCGACGGGGAATCCCTGGCGATATCGCTGCGTCGGTTCGACAACCATGGTGTGAACCAAGCATGAAGGATGGTGTGGATACACAATGAAGAAGAAGGAACTCAATCACCTCGAAAAGCGATTGCTCGAAGAGCGTGAACGTGTAGTCAAGGAACTTGGGCACTACGACGAGCAGACGCTACAGGCGTCGAATGGCGACATTTCCTCCTATTCCTTCCACATGGCCGACCAAGGCACGGATGCGATGGAGCGCGAAAAGCAATTCCTGTTTGCCTCGAAAGAGGGTCGCTATCTGTGGCACGTGAACGAAGCGCTGCGCCGTTTGTACCAAAATCCAAAGGATTTCGGCAGATGCCATGAATGTGGTGATGAGATCGCATTCGAGCGACTCGATGCGCTGCCGCACGCCAGGCTCTGCATCAACTGCAAGGCGAAAGAGGAAGATGGCGAACGGGGCTAAGAGCCCGGTTTTTTGGGCGATCGTTGGCTCGATCGTCATCCTCGATTTCATTACGAAGCAGATCGCGGTTGCCCAATTGTCGCGGATTCCCGTGAGCCTGGTGGGGGATTGGCTGCGCCTTCGCTTAGTGTACAATCCGGGAGCGGCGTTTGGGGTGCACGTCGGCTCCTACTCGCGCTGGGTTTTCATGCTTCTCGCCATCGTTGCGCTTGGGGTGTTAGGGGCGATGGTGGTCAAGACTGCCCGAAACGAATGGTTGCGATTGGTGGCGCTGGCCCTCGTGTGCGGAGGTGCCATCGGTAACCTGATCGATCGCGTCCGTAGCTCACGCGGCGTCGTCGATTTCATCGACGTGTACATCGGGCCTATTCACTGGCCCACGTTCAACGTGGCTGACATGGCCGTGACCTGCGGAGCGATAGCGCTCGCTCTAGTGCTGTGGCAGGAAGGGCAGCAGGAAGCCACGCATGGCGCCAAATCACACGAGATAGCCGAGGCGTAGGCGATTCCACGTATCCGGTTCCAGGTTTGCGTTCCCTCTACTGAGCGCCTCGATCGTTTTCTCGCCGACCAACTCGCGTTTTCACGAACACAAGTCGGCAGACTGATTGGTGACGGTGCCGTGACCGTCAACAACGACCGCGCGCGGGCCTCGCGAACACTGGTGCATGGCGACACGGTGGAAGTGCAGGTGCCGGACGCGCCTGCACCTCGGCAACTCATGCCCTTCAACCATCCGATAGATATCGTCTTCGAAGACGAGTTTCTCCTCGTGTTGGACAAGCCGGCGGGGTTGGTCGTCCATCCGGCTCCGGGCCATTGGGACGACACGCTCTTGAATGCGTTGGTCGCCCGCGGAACGTCGCTGTCGCAGGAAACCGGGCGACCCGGCATCGTACACCGGCTCGACAAGGACACTTCGGGGCTGATGATCGTGGCGAAAACCGACGATGTGCACCGTGCGTTGTCGCTCGAACTTAGTCGCCGGCGCATCAGACGTGTCTACGCGGCACTGATCTGGGGACACATCGACAGCCCCATCGAGATCGAGGCTCCCGTTGGTCGCAGTCCTCAAGACCGAAAACGGATGGCGGTGCTCGCCACCGGTCGTCCGGCGCTGACCCACGTCGAACCAGTGGCCCGATTTGACGCTACGGACTTGCTGCGCGTCTCCCTGGCGAGCGGTAGAACGCACCAGATTCGCGTGCATCTCGCCCACATCGGCCACCCGATCGTGGGAGACCCGGTCTACCACGGGGGTGGGTCCCGGCGTGTCGCCGGCCAACAACGGTCGCATGCCAAGACAATCGAACGCGCGACACCCCGCCAGGCACTCCACGCGGCGCTACTGGAGTTTCGGCATCCGGTTTCGGGCGAGATGACGTGTTTGGTAAGCGAGTGGCCCTCGGATCTGAGACCGTGCCTCGCCGTCGCTGCGGCTGACGAGGCGCTGCTTGATCGCCCTAACCCCTTGGGGTATTTTGACTTTCTTCCTTCATGACCACCCTTCAACCGTGAGTGAGAGAGTCCGGTGAGCCACACCGTACTGATTTGTGATGACGCCGTTTTCATGCGCTCGCTCCTGCGGGAAATCCTCGAACAGGCGGGCTATGAAGTCGTCGGCGAAGCGACGACCGGTGCCGAGGCTGTGGACCGGTACAAAGTGTTACGTCCGGACATCGTCACCCTCGAAGTGGTCATGCCGGACATCGGCGGGATTGATGCGGTGCGCGAGATGGTGAAATTCGATCCAGACGCTCGAGTTCTTATGTGCAGTGCGCTGGGCCAACAGGCGCTGATGGCCGAGGCTACCGAAGCTGGGGCGCGCGAGTTCGTGGTGAAGCCGTTCCAACCCTCCCGTGTGTTGGAGGCGGTGCAACGGGTATTGGAGTGAAGCTTGGCGTCCCCTCCGGGGCGAAGACAAGCGCTGGGAGCAATGTCAGCAAAACAGCTATCGGAAAAGGACCAAACCGCCCTCAGGTCGTTCGCGAGACGCATCGATCCATCCGATGCGGGTGCGCAGAACAATCTTGGCGTGGTGTTTTTTCAACGGGGAATGGTCGAGGAGGCGATCGAGCAGTTCCAACTGGCTGTGAAGCTCGATCCCAAGATGCAGATCGCGCAGGGGAATCTCGAGATTGCCTACCGCGACACGGGCTACTACGACCGGCGCATAGCTGAACTGCGCGAGCGGTTGCGGCTCGCGTCCGATCTGCGTGAGGCTCGATGGGAGTTGGGTAGGGTCTTCGTATCTCTGGGGCAGTACGACCAGGCTCGCGACGAATTCGAACAACTTGTCAACCGACATCCGGATGATGTAGCCGTACTCATTCAATTGGGTCTCGTCGAGAAGAACGTCGGGAATCTAGAAGCAGCGACCGAATGGCTCAAACGCGCGCGGACGCTCGATTCGGACAGTGGCGTCGTTCATCTCTACCTCGGTGAGGTGTTGTACAACCGAGGGCTCAACCGGGATGCGCTGGAATCGCTGCGGCGGGCGATTGATCTCAACCCCGATAACGCAGACGCTCATTACGAAATGGCGTTCGTTCTGGGTGACATGGGTTCGCACGAGGAGGCCCGCCAAGCAACCAAGCTTGGCATCCAACTCAATCCGTCGCTCGGCCGAGCGCAGACGAACCTGTCGCTGGAGCGGCTCCAGCGCGCGGACGGACGTACGTCTAAGGGGGACGCTCCACGTCCCGTCAATCGACCGAGCCTGGAGAGTTCTCTGGCGCACTACCATCTGGGCATCGCGTTCCGCCAGCAGGGCCTGTTCGTGGAAGCGTTGCGGGAGTATCGATTGGCACTCGAGCGTGGCGAACAGCGCGAGCTCATCCTTGCGGGAATGGCTGAGGTGGAGCTGCTCCGCCGCGATTATCCCGCGGCACTCAGGCTCTACGACAGTCTCATCGAAGGCGGTGTGGAAGACCCCAGCATTCTGAATGAACGTGGTGTGGTCCTGCACCAGCTCGGTCACTTCGAGGAAGCTATGGCCTCGTACAAACGAGCCTGCGAGGTGGACGAGTCGTACGGATTGGCGCAGAACAACCTTGCGATCACGATGGCGCAGCTGGGCCGGCATGAAGAAGCTGCTAAAATTCTGGGTGACGCGGTGCGCGCGCATGCCGACATGATGCTTTGCCGCGTCAATCTCGGTTTGCTCCTCTACACGATGGGACGTTTCCAGTTGGCCATTCAGGCCTTCCGGCAGGTCATCGACCGGGATGTGAAGTCTGCTCTCGCGTGGAACGGCATAGGGCTCGTGTTGACCGAGATTGGACGGATCGAAGATGCGCGCAACGCCTTCGCGCGGGCGGTCGAGGTGGACCCCAATTGTGCCGAGGCGCAATACAATCTGAGCTTCGCGCTGTCCCAGCTTGGCGACTTCGATGGTGCCTTGCGTGCCGTCACGCGAGCTCAGACCCTCGACCCATTTTTTACGCCGCAGAAGTTCCGACTTGCCATCGACCTGTACGAAGACGAGGCCAATCTTTCGGTGATTCCGGAGATTTCCGCCGATGTGACAACGGAGATGAGTTCGCAGGGTCTCGTGTTCGACACGGGAATATTGGATAACCTTTTTTCCGAATTGGACCACGAACCCGAACGCCCGCAGTCGGAGCGATCACGCGATCCGTTCTCCCTGGCAAGGGACTACCAGGGAAAGGGACTGCTCGAGTTGGCGGCGGCAGAAGCCAACCGTGCGGTTTCCCGTGGCGGGGATCGGCTCGAGGGTCACGTACTTCTCGGAGATATTTTTGCCGAACGCGGATTGCATGGCGAAGCTCTCGATCGTTTCCGTGCTGCGCGTCCGCTCGCGCCCGAACGCACCGACGTTCGATTGGGAGAAATCAAGGCGCTTTTGGCCTTGGGTCGCGGCCGTGAAGCACTTCCGAGCGCCCTCACGTTGGCGGAACTGTTGCCCGACGACGTGGACGTACAGATTGCGTTGGTTGAGGTTCAGATTGCGAGCGGCAATCCGGTAGGCGCGTTGGAGGCGCTCGCGGTGGCGCGGGCGCGAGCGCCACAACGTGCTGACCTGCTCAAGCTCGAAGGCGACATTGCCCTCTCTATGCGCAATCTTACCTCGGCGCGGCAGGCGTACGAGAGCGCCGTCTCCTTCGATTCGAAATCCTTTGAGGCGCGGTTTGCCTTGGCCAAGGTCTATGAAGAACAAGAAGAACTGGTCCTTGCGGGCGATGCCTATCGGTCAGCCCTCGAAATCGTGCCGGGCTCGGTGGATGCGGCCGTGGCCCTAGGGGAGTTATACCGGCGGCAGGATTCTCCACGCGCTGCCGTCAATCTCCTGGCCGAACTGTTGAAGGAGAATCCGTCGTCACTTGAAATGTTGCTGGGGATCGGGCACGCCTTGATTGACGATAATCGGCTGGATCAGGCTCGTGAAGCGTTTGAACGGGTGTTGGCGTTCGACGATGGCCATGTCGGGGCCGTGTACTTCGCCGGTGTCGTGTGCGCCCGGCAACGGCGGTACCCCGAGGCCGTTGCGCACTGGGAGCGTGTGATCGCGCTCGATCCCAGCAGTCCATACGCGCAGAAAGCCAAGAAGAACGCGCGGACGGCGGTCGATTTGGCGCATATTTTCCAGACTGAGGCGGCCTGAGATGGCGATTGAAGGCCCACTCAAGGAACTGGGCATCCATGATGTTTTCCAGCTTCTCGACCTCAATCGTAAGACGGGTGTGCTGACGGTCACTTCGCCTCTGCGCCACAACCGAGGCAATATCTTCTTTGATCGAGGTGAGATCATCTACGCCAGTATCCAGAGCAATCCCCATCCGCTTGGCGGCCTACTGATCCGGGGTGGCAAGATCACCGAGGCCGATTTGCACCGGGCCCGCGACATGCAGAAGCGGGGGGACAACCGGCGTCTGGGAGAGATTCTGGTGTCGATCGGCGCCCTCACCCATCGAGATTTGCAGAACCACGTGCGGTTCCAAGTCGAAGAAGTGGTCTTCGAGATCTTGAACTGGCGGGAGGGATATTTTTCGTTCGTCGAGGGCCCATTAAAGGAATCGAAGACCGACTCCACCGTACATATCCCGACGGAATCACTCTTGATGGAGGGTGCGCGGCGGATTGACGAGTGGTCGCGGATCGAGAAGAAGATTCCCAATCTGGGTGTCGTTCCCACGCTCGCACAGGTGGCCAACGGAGCGGGTGGGGCGCTGGATTTGCTACCCCAGGATTGGGAGGTCCTGGCGATGATCGACGGGGTTTGCAACCTTCATGAGATCTCCAAGCGGTTGAGCCGCTCGGATTTCGACGTTGCGAAGACGGTATTCGGCCTGGAGAGTACGGGAATCGTGGTTATTCTCGACCCCAGGACGTCAGGGGCGCTCAGTGCTCCCGATACGCGATTCGAGGAACTCGTGGAGGAAGCCGAAGCTGCGCTCCTCCGTGGGGATCTGGACGAGGCTCAGCGAGCTGTTGGAGCCGCACGGGCCAAGCGATCAGAAGTGCCGATCGTTGCCGTCCTGACGGGCCGAGTGCACCTAGCCCGCGCGGAACACGAGGAAGCCGACTCGGCGTTTCGGCGAGCCTTGAGCCTCGAGCCGTCAATGGGAGTGGCTCATCGGCTGCTCGGTGATTCGGCAGCCTTGCGGGGGAGGTTTGCCGACGCCATCGAGTGGTGGCAACGATGGATGCGATTAGAAGACGGCGGGAACGAAGGGAGTGAGGTTCCCGAGGAGGCGGTAGCCGCACTCGCTGCCGCCAAGACCCTAGCGGAGTTCTTGAAGAAGACCAATGGCTGACGATTTCCAACGACTCTGGGAAACGGTGACCCGCGATCCGGGGCACATGGCGTTTCTTCCTCTTGGCGAACACCTCCGCCGGCGGGGGGAGTTGGAATCCGCTGCGCGCGTCGCGGTGAATGGGCTCGAAAAGCACCCGGCATTGGCTGCCGGCCACGACCTGTACGCCCGTATCCTGACGGACATGGGTGACTTCGAGGCGGCTGAAGAGGAGTGGCATCAGGCGCTCGACGCCGAACCCCAACACACGGGTGCGAACAAGGGCATGGGGTTCGTCCGGTTTCGCGAAGGTCACCTGGACGAATCCCTCGAATACCTCGAGACGGCCTTGGCCTCGGACCCGAGCGATCAAGCGATTGTGCGGGCTCTTCACGCGGTCCGTGCAGCGGACGTCGACGCAACGGCTGAAGCGGAAGAGCAGGATCCGACGGCTCTCTCCGGTGCTACGGCGAAAGACACTGTGTTCGCGGGGCTCGAAGGATCGGACGACGGGATGTTGCTCGTAGATCAACGGGGTCGTATTCTGGGCGGTCGGTTGCGCGCCCCAGGGGGGGGTGACATCTCAGAGGTGGTTGCGGCGTATCTCGCCGGCGCGACGCAGGAAGCTGAACGAACAGCCCGGATGCTGGGGTTAGGGGAGTGGGAGTGGATCGTCAGTGAGGGTCCCGAGGGCAACATCTACGTGACTCCGCCAACCGACGAGACGTTGCTTTTCATTCTCCGCGATCGAACCGTGCCGGCTGGCAGGCTGGCGCTCCTCGCCGAACGGGCCGGAGCGGCTGCACGCCAGTGGCTGGCGAGGCAGCGGTTATGAGAACGGGTTTTCGGCAGGCACTCGATACCATTACTCGCGTGCGTGGTGTTCATGGGGCGCTGCTGGTGGCAGGGGATGACGGACTCATCATTGCGGAAGCGTTGATGGAGGGTGTCGATGGGAAAGCCGTCGCGGCGCTCGCTTCCAGTCTTTCCAAACGGATGCGGCGCTCGATGGAGGCGTGCAATGCAGGGCCGCCCCATTTCATGCATCTGCAAGCGACCGACGGGACCTTGGTGATGGTGCCAGCGCCCGATGGTGTGTTAGTGGTGACAGTGGGAGACGTGCGAATGAACGTCGGATTGGTTCGATTGGAAATGCTGCGTGCTGCGGAGGCGTTGACGTGAGAATGACACGGGCGGTTGAAGGGTGGACACTGGTGCCTCTGGAACGATTCGTGATGGAGTCTGGAGCCCGTCTCACGTTACTGATGACGCCCGCCGGGCAGGTACTCGCTCAACACGGGTTTACCCGTGCTGTTGACGTTATGGCCGCGGCAGCGCTCGGCGCCGCCATAGTATCGTCGACGTCCGAGATTGCCAAGATGATCGACGCGCCGCTGTTCAGGGGGTTGAACCATCAAGGCGTGCATCACGGGATCTTTCTTGGCAGCTTCAAGACCCCGCGCGGTGAACTCCTGGCGCTGGTAGTTTACGATAACGATTCGTCTGCAGGATTGGTCGAATTGTTTTTTGAGAACTTGAGGGATGAACTAGTGGCGGCGGCGCCGGTCGAGGAGCACCGCGAACCTGTGCTTGCCGCCGACTTCGAGAACGAACTCAATGCGAGCTTGGGAAGCTTGT
>JBDHLU010000031.1:0-28406 GCA_039656555.1 Gemmatimonadota bacterium
CCGCCGGCAACTTCTCCAACGCTTTGGCTAACGCCGCGACCACGTGCGGCGGCACCGCCGATCGCACTTCGCTCACGGGCCTCGGATTTTCCGTGAGAATGCGAAGAAGAATCGCCTGCGCTGTGGGACCCGTATGCGGCGGGTCGCCCGAGAGCATCTGGTACGCCACACATGCGAGGCTGTACTGGTCGCTGCGCGCCGTGAGGTCGCGGTCTGCGGTCGCCTGTTCCGGGGACATGTAGTGTGGCGTGCCGAGTGACAGACCGGTCTCCGTCATGCGCCCACCGCCGGCGGCACTGATCGCGAGCGCGATTCCGAAGTCCGCCACGACGGGCCGGCCGTCGTGCAGCAGGATGTTCTCGGGCTTGATGTCCCGGTGGATCACGCCGTTTCGATGCGCATAGTCCAGGGCATCGGCGACGTCACGCGTGATCCGGAGCGCCTCGTCGACGCCGATCTGCTTTTCCTTGTCGAGCTTGCCGCGCAGCGTCTCGCCCTCGATGTAGGGCATGACGTAATAGAGAAATCCGTCGGCCTCTCCCGAATCGAACAGCGGCAGAATGTGCGGGTGCTGCAGGTTCGCCGTGGTCTTGATCTCGACCAGGAAGCGCTCGCCCCCGATCACCGCAGCCAGCTCGGGCCGCAGGATCTTCAGCGCGACATTTCGCTCGTGCTTCAGGTCATGCGCCAGGTAGACGGTCGCCATGCCGCCTTCGCCGAGGTGGCGGTCGAGGCGATAGCGGTCAGCGAGGGCGGCGGAGAGGCGGTCGGTGAGTTCAGGCATGCCTGGTAAGACGCAGGCCCTTATTCCGGTGGGAGGCCGGGGTGTGGACTATCATGGTGGGCTAAGATGCAGCCCCTTACGCCGTTTGGCGAGCGCTATCCCCACCTTCCTGCCTTTACCGTATCCGGCAACACCACCGTCGGCCCTTCCCCACCCGTCGCCATCCGGTCCAGACTCAGGAAGTACTTCCCGATCCCCGCCGCACCCTGCATGAACCCGGTTTGCGCCACGACGACTTCCGGCGAAACCCGGTTTTCGGCCTGGGGCCACTTGATGCCGTCGTGGTCTTTCAGGGACCAGCCAGTCAGGTTCGCCGTGATCCGGTCAGCGAAGTCGTGATACGCCTGCACTCTGGTTTCTCTATAAAAGGAAAGGAAAAACTCCCCCACGCCGGCGTCGCCGCAGCATTGACTGATGTTGTTCCAGAATCCCGGGGTACGAGCCTCCGGAATACCATGTGCACCCAGGCGAGCCACTTGGCATCCCCCGTTACCTGGTGGAGACGCTGGAACAGGCGGTTCGTCCCAACGGGCCCGTGACACCACGACAGGTAGTAGAGATCCTCGCCCTCAGGACTGTGGTGATAGATCCGGTACCCACCGTCCTGTACGGTCGCGATGGATTGGAGATACGTCGCCGCGGATCTTGCGGCTTCCAAGAACGCCGGTTCACGGGTGCGCTGGTGTAAGGTTGCAAGGGTATAGGCAATGCCAGCAGTGCCGTGGGAAAAATTCGGCATCTCACGCGCGTACCCGGGCCATAGTTCCCATCGCGTTCCCCAGTCGCCGTTCATCGCGTTTTGCGTCAACCGAATGCCCGCCAATACGGCTGCTTCCAACGCACGATCATCACCGAGCACATCGGACAAATACAGCAGACCAAGGGCCGTCCCGGCGGTGCCGCTCACGATGTCGTTGGATTCGAGCGTCCGTCCGTCACCGGCAGGAAACGGCCACGCAACGCCGTAGCCCGCGGTCGCGGCGCGATCGACGAGGAGACGTGTGGCACGTTCTGCGTGGTCGGCATAGACGGAACGCCCCGACGCCTGGTGCGTCGCCGCCAACACGAACGCGACGCCAGCCAGGCCCGTGTAAAGCCCGGCGCCTTTCACAGTCTCGAGCGTGGCCCCGAAGTGATCGCACGCCGCACACGCCGCGTCGAGATATTCCTCATCCTCGGTCGCGTAGAACAGTTCCAATGCCAGCGGCAGCACGCCGGGAGCATCTGTATACAGCGTCGCACCCAGTTGATCGGGCCTCAACGGATCGGCCGGCCAGGTGATCCCCCGCGAAGTGATGATCCTGGACGAGTCGATCCAACGCCAGGCCGCGATCGCGTCGTCGAGATATGGACGCTCGGCCTCGAGGTCTTGGACCCGTGGAAGGGTGAATACGGCAGGCGTACCGGCGAAAGCGGCCGCGAGCCCGGCAGATTGCTTCAGGAACTGACGGCGATCGGTGAAATGGCACATCGGGTCACCAGACGAGGAATGTTCACCCCCAAGATGCAGGCGGTGGGGTTCCGTCCGCCAGGTTATCCTTCATCATGTCCATTACATCGATATCGCACTCATGAAGAAGCGCCCCCTCATCGCCTTTGTACTGGGCGTGTTGGCCCTCGTCTTCCTGCTGTTTCTGCCTGCCATCGCCGGCATATTCACGGATTGGTATTGGTTTACCGCGGTCGGCTTCGAATCGGTCTTCCTGAAGACCATTGGCACCAAGATCGGTTTGGGCGTGACGGTCGGCGTTCTAGCATTCGCGTTCTTCTATAGCAACCTGCGCATGGCCCAGCGCGGCGTGTCACCTGCGGTACTGAGCATCAGCGGACAACGCGGCAAGGCCCAAGTCGACATCACTCGCGTGCTCCGCAACGCGTCGTTACCGCTCGCGGCGGTACTGGCGCTGATGTTAGGTGGCGCAGCCTCCGGCGAATGGTTGACGGTGCTCGAATACCTGCACCGCACACCGTTCGGCGAAGTCGATCCCGTGTTCGGTCGGGATATCGGGTACTACTTCTTCTCGCTCCCCGCCTTGACCCTGGTGCTAGGACTGGTCATGGCAGCCCTGGTCATTGCGTTGTTCACCACCGTACCACTGTACTTTCTTCGCCGCGACATCGTCCTCCAGGGACATCGGGTTCTGATCGAGCAGTCCGCCGAAATGCACATCGGAGTGCTCGCCACGGGTTTGTTTCTGGCGACCGCAGCGAACTTGTATTTGATCCGCACGCCGTCCCTCGTGTACTCGACCGCGGGTCCGCTCTTTGGAGCCAGTTATTCCGACCTTGCCGTCCGAGCGCCCCTGTACGGCATCCTCGCGGTAATCGCGGTCCTCGGCGCCGCTACCGTATTGGTCGGCATGCGCACGCGGACGTTGGTGCGCAATACGGCGATCGCGGGCGGTGTCTACATTGCCGCCGGATTCTTCGGTATCCTCGCCACGAGTGCGATTCAGAAGTTTTCGGTACTCCCCAACGAGTTGGTCAAAGAGTCACCACAACTCGAGTATCACATCGCCGCCACCAATCGCGCCTGGGGTCTGGACCACGTCGAGGTCCGGGATCTGGACGGCGAAGCCACGTTGACGCTCGCCGATTTACAGAACAACCGTGGGACCATACGGAACATCCGCCTGTGGGATCGGGCACCCCTCCTGCAAACCTTCCGGCAGCTGCAGGAAATCCGAACATACTATGACTTCCAGGCGGTGGACGACGATCGGTATTGGATCGATGGCGAGTACCGGCAGGTGTTGCTGTCCGCACGCGAGTTGAACCCTGCCTCGCTCCCCACCCGCAACTTCATCAACGAGCGGCTCGGGTTCACGCACGGCATGGGACTGACGCTGAGTCCGGTCAATGAGGTGACACCCGAGGGCCTTCCGGAACTCTTCGTGAAGGACCTCCCGCCGGCGTCGACGGTATCGCTCTCGGTCGAACGCCCTGGCGTGTACTACGGCGAACTTCCCAACAGCTACGTGTTCGTCAACACGAACTACAATGAGTTCGATTACCCTCTCGGCGATTCGAGCGCGTTCACGGTATACGATGGACGAGGTGGCGTCCCGGTCCAATCGTTCGTGCGTCGCTTGCTCTTCAGCATCCGATTCCGCTCGATGGATCTTTTCCTCACCGAGTACATCACTCCCGAAAGCCGTGTGATGTATTATCGCCGGATCCTCGAGCGCGCCGCCAAGGTGCTGCCGTTCCTGCGGTGGGACCGCGACCCCTACATCGTGATCACCGACGATGGGCAACTCAAGTGGATCCTCGACGCGTACACCGCTAGCTCCCGTTACCCCTACTCCGCACAGATCGCTAACGGTGTGAACTACATGCGGAACAGCATCAAGGTCGTAATTGACGCGTACGACGGCGATATCACCGCCTACATTGCCGAACCGGACGACCCGATCATTCAGACGTACGCGAAGATCTTTCCGGGCATCCTCACCCCGATGGACGAGATGCCGGACGACCTCCGGGCCCATATCCGCTTCCCGTCCGACTTGTTCCGGATTCAGACAGCCCTCTACACGACCTATCACATGGACTCGCCCGACGTGTTCTACGCCCGCGAGGATCAGTGGCAAATCCCGAGTTCGACGGACAATAGCAACACGCAGGATCCGTTTCTCCGCCACATCGTGATGAAGTTACCGGGCGAGTCGCAAGAGGAATACATCACGATGACACCGTTCACACCCCGCCAAAAGGACAACCTCGCGGCGTGGATGGTCGCGCGGAGCGATGGCGAGCACTACGGAAAGCTGGTGGTCTATCGATTCCCGCGGCAAAGCCTGGTGTTTGGCCCGACGCAAATCGTCAATCGCATCAATCAGGACACCGAGGTCTCCCGCCAGATTTCTCTATGGGATCAACGCGGGTCTGAAGTCATCCGCGGGAGTCTCTTGGTGATCCCGATCGAACGATCATTGCTGTTCGTTCAGGCCATCTACCTGCGCGCCGAAGGCGGACGCATTCCTGAGCTGAAGCGCGTGATCGTCGCGCACCAAAACCAGGTGGTAATGGAAGAGACTCTGAACCTGGCGCTAGCTCGATTGTTCGGTGGAACGTCGATCGCCGGACCGCCGGTTTCTGCCCCGGTCGCCTCAGCTGACTCGGTGGGGTTGCCTAATGCTTCGAACGATGCACGGGTGGCCAACTTGGCCCGCGACATCGCCGAGCATTACGACGCGGCCATCGCAGCACAACGCATCGGCGACTGGGCGGTGTACGGCGCCGAAATGCGACTAGTGGGCGAATTGGTTGGGCAGCTCCGGGCGCTCGTGGGCAATTGAGGCCTGGGTTCGGATCTACGCCTCGGTGGGATCCTCGGGCGGAGCCTCTTCTTCTATTGCTGCGGGTTCTCCATAGAACCCCTGCTCCTCGAGCGTCGGCTGCGGCCCTGGGATGATCCCGGCAATATCGGGATCTTCCTCGTGCTCTCCGCGGTCAGGCCGGTCGGCCTTGTCCTCTTTGCGTTGAGCCCGGCGGTCGAGCTTGGCTTGTCGCTTTTCCTGTTTCTCTAGCTCGCGCTTGCGCTTGGCAAACGTCGTTGGTCCTCGCTTGGCCATCGTCACCTGCCGATCTTCAGAGGGGGTTCATGGCGGCCGCTACAATATAAATCCTGTCGCCAACATTTGCACCGTCTTCACCATCCCTAGAGCCACTCCAGATAATCGCCGCCTTGGGGGTTGGACCCCCTATTACATTTAGTGCAGCCCTATTTCTGGACTTTGACCGCGAGGCCCGATGGGTACCTACAAAGTGGAGCAGTTCCGCCTGACGCACGAGGACCGCGAGTTCCATTTCGTGTCGTATGACGCCCGACCGGCGAACGAGCGCCGGGGCGAAGAAGCGTTCCCGCAAATGTGGTTTCTCATGAACGCGGGCCGGCGGATTCCTGTAATCCCGCAGACGCTGGGACAGGACCCCGACGAGCTGGAAGGCCTGTTCCGCTCATGGCTCGACGAGCACGTGTTCGGCGAGGCAGCACGTACTGCATGAGCACCTTCTTCCCTTTCCTTCATCAAAGGGCAATATTGGGTCGCCATTACGGCCAAATGAGAGGGAACGCATGACCGCGTCAACGTCAGCTACATCTCGGGATCGTCCACACGATGACGAGTTCCACGACGATATCATATATCCGGCGACCATCCCATTCGTCCTAGTCCATTTGGCGGCATTCGCGGCTATCTGGACCGGAGTGACCGTCGAGGCCCTGGTGATTTGCGTGGCCTTGTATTGGATCCGGATGTTCGCAGTCACGGCCGGCTACCACCGGTACTTCTCGCATAAGTCCTTCAAGACATCCAGAGTGGGGCAGTTCGTACTTGCGTTCGTGGCACAAAGCTCGGCACAGCGCGGTGCGCTCTGGTGGGCAGGCAAACACCGGCACCACCACAAATACTCAGACTTGGCCAACGACGTGCACTCACCACGTCATCGCGGTTTCTTGTACGCCCACGTCGGGTGGATCTTCGTCCCGCAACACGGCAAAACCGACCTGAAGGCCGTGCCGGACTTGGCGAAATTTCCCGAACTCGTGTGGCTGAACAAACACCAATATCTCCCCGCCGCACTGCTCGGCGCGGCCGTGTTGCTTGTCGCAGGGTTGCCTGGGCTGATCGTTGGATTCATCTGGAGTACCGTACTGCTCTATCACGGCACGTTCTTCATCAATTCGCTGGCCCATGTCCATGGTAACCAGCGCTACGTGACCGGCGACGACTCTCGCAACAACTGGTGGCTCGCCCTGATCACACTCGGCGAAGGGTGGCACAACAACCACCACGCCTACATGGCATCGACACGCCAAGGATTCCGCTGGTGGGAGATCGACGTGACCTACTACATCCTGACCGCGTTGTCATGGACCGGCGTCGTGAGCGATCTCATCGAACCACCTGCCGCCCTGGTCCGAAACGAGAAGAAGCTCGGACGCGGCCTGGTCGACAAAGTGGCGCGGCAACTCGCCGCCAGTGTGCCGGTCGAGAACATCTGTGAACACGTGCGCGAGATGTGGGATCAAACGCCGTCATGGCAAGAGCTCCGGAAACGCGCACAAACCGCCCAATCCGACGCGATGACACTGCTGGCGGACATGCACCTGCCGCAGATGCCCAGTTCAGAAGAGCTCCGTGAACGTGCGCGTCAGATGTTCGCGTCATCACCATCGATGGACGACATCGTGCAGCGCGCACGGGAGATGATTCTCGAGAAGGTCGCGGCCGAGTTGCTGTTGACCGCCTAGATCCTCTTTCTTCTACGCCGCCCGGAATACCAGCGCCGCGTTCACACCGCCAAACCCGAAAGAGTTTGACAAGACGTGGGTGGTGGTCTCCGGCCCATTGCCATTTGTCAGGTAGTGGAGATCACATGCCGCGTCAGCCTCATACAGGTTGAGTGATGGTGGCAGTTCCTGCCTCAGGATCGCACTCGCACAGATTGCCGCTTCGATCGCACCGCTCGCCCCCAGCGCGTGACCGTAGAACCCCTTTGTACTACTCACGGCCACGCTGAAGGCGTGTTCGTTGAACACGCGCTTGATGGCGTTGGTCTCGGTGCTGTCGTTCAGCGGTGTGGACGACCCATGGGCATTGATGTAGTCGATGTCGGCAGGCGTCACGCTTGCATCGCTCATGGCGAGTGACATGGCCCGACCGGCCTCCCGCCCGTCAGGTTTGGGAGCGGTCATGTGGAATCCGTCATTGGTGAGCCCGTAGCCGATGAGTTCCGCATAGATCTTGGCGCCACGCGCCGCCGCCCGATCATACCGTTCCAAAACGAGTACGGCCGACCCTTCCCCCATCACGAATCCATCCCGATCCTTGTCGAATGGACGCGACGCGGTCGCCGGATCGTCGTTTCGTGTGGACATGGCACGGATGACCGTGAACGACGCGAAGCAGAGCGGCGAGAGGGGCGCTTCTGATCCGCCGGCCAACATGACGTCGGCGTGCCCATCGCGGATTGCGCGCAGCCCGTCACCGATCGCCACGGTGCCCGAGGCACACGACATGGCGTTAGTAGTGTTGGGTCCGGTAAGCCCCCACTCGATAGCGATATTGCACGAAACCGCACCTCCGAATACGGATAGGGCCAGGTGGGCCTCGACCTCCCGGAGGCCGCCCTGCCCAAACCGGCCGGCCTGTTCCTCTCCAAACGCTATCCCGCCCAACGCCGAGCCCATCATCACGCCAAACCGGTCCCGATCGACCTGTTTGGGATCGATACCGGCATCCTGAAGCGCAAGTCGCGCAGCGGTCACACCAATCTGCGAAAACCTATCCATGCGCTTGCGTGAACGCTTGGTCAGGTGATCGGCGGGCCGAAAATCGGGAATCTCTCCAGCGTTCCGACTGCGAAACGGACTCGGATCAAACCGCGTTATCGTGCGGACCGCCGATTCCCGACGCCCGATACCCGCATCCAACTCATCGATGCCCGTTCCAATGGGCGTCACACACCCGATGCCCGTAATGGCTACTCGCGTCATACTCGCTCCGATTCGCGTTTGACTCCCTCGAGTGTCCGTCGCGCAACTCCGTGTATGAACACCGGTCCGATCACCAGATTCGCGGCTATGCCGCCAATGAGCGGCCAACGCGGTCCCGCCCACTCGTGCACGATAGAGATATGTACCTGGTCGCCTAGCTGGGTGAGTTGCCACACTACGTTCATTCCGGCAGTGATCCCACGGATGTGCGCGTACCGGACTTGGCTTTCTGCCGGGATTACTTCCATTTCGGACACCCACCACGTTGGGTACTTCACCACGCCAAACGGACGCCAGGCCGCCATTTCCACGATGGGCGTCTCGTTCCGTGGCTCCAGCATCCTCACCCACCGGTAGTGCGGTAGAAACGTGGGCCACAGTTCCACCTGGCTTGCTACCTCAAACGTCCGCTCGAGCGACCCACTGACGGTGATCTCATCAAGTGTGCGCATCGACCTTTTTCCAGTAGGCCACAAGGCGCCAACCAAGGCGGCGGCGCACCGTAGCATCGGAGACGCCGGCATGGCGAATGAGATCGCCTAGTTCGGGTTCGGTGAATCCACGCCGGATCGAGACGTGCCCGTCGTGACGGGTTACCTCGTGAAAACGCAACGCACGACTCGCGACCGCAAACCCTGCCATCGCCATCGCCGAGCGCCGAAGATCGGCGATCACGACCCCCAGGGTCGCCACTCGATCGAGCGCGGCAATCAGCCGCACGGCATCCTCCCGCGTCACGTGATGTAGTACTAGGCTCATGATCACGATATCGACGCTGCCGCCACGCAATGGAACATCCCACATGTCCCCCACGACGGGAACCACGGGCCGTTGCTGACAGAGTTTCCACGCCGAAAGGTGATGATCAAGTCCTACCACCATGGTGCGCCCAGCACCGAACGCGCGGCGAGCCCGTTCGGCGGCCTGTCCATCACCGGCGCCGACGTCGAGCACGGTGAGATGCTTGGTCGCGTCAACGTCCCTCGTGATGGCACGAAGTCCATGTTCCAATGCCGCGTGGCCACCAAGCAGTGTATTGGTCACGGCGATCTCGCGCAGCGTGACCTCGGCAAGTTCAGCGTCGCAGTCTCGAGCATCGAGCGCCTCCGTCCCAACCGGTGGCAGCGGCATCTCGACCGTCACAGCACTAGTTGGCCGGCGAACGCCGGAGAGAGAATGTGGCGGGCTGGAACGAAATCGCCTGTCACCCCTACGAGCAGATCGGCTAGGTGGGGCTTGGACCGGAGCCGCGCGGCAACATGGTCGAGCGCGGCCGGATGACCGACCACCCATGCAATGATGCGCTCCACAATCCACTTGCCCAGGAACGCGTTCCGACGTGCGCTATCGTACGGCCGCAGATGGCGCCGCTCCAAACGATCGCGCTCCAACAGCGGCAGCGCGTGCGTGGTCAACAGTTCGGCACCATGGAGAGCGGCGTAGATACCCTCACCCGTGAAGGGATCGAAGAAGTCGGCTGCGTCGCCCACGAGCAGAGCACGGTCGTGGGTTGCCCTAATCGTGCGGTGCGCAAACGGCCCAGCACCACTCAGCGGCGTCACGAATTCAGCGTCGCACAATCGCGTGACGAGTTCGGGAAGGGCATCGATGGTCCTGTGGAACCAGTCGAGGGGTCGCCCCAACGCATGCGCCGCGTCGACGACGACACTGATATTGGTAAGACCGTTCCCCACCGGGGCGAGCCCAACGTACCCTGAGGGACACACGTGCATCTCGCCGACATCACGCATGCCGGCCACGCCAGTGGCATGAGTCACGAGTGCGACGCGACGAAGGCGACCCCGGCGAGCTAGCCCCAATTGCTTGGCCACCCGGGAGTGCAGGCCATCCGCACCAACCACCAACCGCGCCGTAAGCGTGTCCCGGTTCCGGCCGCGACGCATTCTCAGGCTCCGCCCGCCAGCGGTTACTGGTCCCACCCACTCGACGGTTGCTTCCTCGAAGAGGATGGCCCCGGCGCTCGACGCCGCATCGGCCAACATCGCATCGAGCACCGAGCGACGGATAGCCACACCGTGATCCGAATATCCGCGGAACGCGTGGCCACCGAGAAACCGACCTTCGAACGACGTGCCGTTCGGCGACACGATGCGCATCCCTTTCAGAAGCGCAGGATTCGCTCCGGCGAGCGCTCCAGTCGGCAACAGACGATCGAACATGCGACACGCTTCCGGGCTCACGTACTCGGCGCACGGCTTATCACGAGGGAACCGCGCGCGGTCGAGCAACGCGACGGAGAACCCACGTTCGGCGAAGAGGGCGGCCGTGGCACTGCCGGCCGGACCGGCGCCCACAACGGCAACGTCGTACTTGGGCATAAGGTGTTCTGTACCTACACCCACCCATTCGTCAAGTTACGTACTACGTATGTCACGAAACCCTGACCTTCGAGACCTCGATCTCGAGCACGACCTCGCCGCCCCAGAAACCAAGCGCCGGTATGTCCGAACTCTGTTCGACACGATCGAGAGTAGCTACGACACGTTCACACACAGGTTCTCCTTCGGCATGGACGCAAGGTGGAAACGTGTGCTTGTCGACCACGTGCTGGGCGCACTGCCCCTGGAGTCGTTGGCGCTGGACATCGCAACCGGTACGGGTGACCTCGCGGGGGCCGTCAGGGCCCGACACCCCACCGGTACCGTGATGGGCGCCGACCTGTCATTGGGGATGCTGCAACGGGCCCGCGCCCACCCCATCGCAAACACACAGTGCGACATGCTACACCTCCCCTACCCCACTGCAACGTTCGATTGTGTGATGGCAGGCTATGGTTTTCGCAACGCCCCCGACACCCGGCGGGCCCTCGAAGAATCGCACCGTGTGCTCAAGCCCGGTGGGTATCTGGGCACCCTCGACTTTTACCTCCCCCCACGCAAGGCATGGCGGGCGGTGTTCCTCTGGTACCTCGGAGTCGCCGGCCGGATCGCCGGCCGACTCGCGCACGGTACGCCCGAGGCCTACGGGTACATCGCAGCATCACTACGACGTTGGATGACGGCGGAGGAGTTCAACCGGGCACTGCTCGGAGTGGGGTTTGAGGTGGAACGGGTGCACCAAAGGCTCCAGGGTGGTATTGCCGTCCACCTCGCCAGGCGGAGGGACTAGGCCGTGGCAACATCCTTCCCGCCTTCCCGCCTGTTGCTCCCCCCTGGCCAACTGTCCGAATCGGCCCTAAAATGTAAGGATCCCTAAGTCCTGTCTGGGCCTCCCGATAGTGCCCCAGATCGAGGTACGTATGAGCCGATTCGCACATACGATGGTTGGTGCCGCCCTGGTCTCCGTTGGGTTGGCCGCTCAAACCAACCGCGCGCCAAACCCGCACGCTGCGCTCCCGGCGGCCATCGTGGCAGACGCGACCTCCCGACACCCGGTCGACACCACTTTCTCCGACCCCCTCAACGAGGTCATCCAGGCCTACTGCACGCGGTGCCACGGCGAGCGACGACAGCAGGGCAACCTGACGCTAGCCGAATTCGACATGGCGTCACCGGAGCAGAACGGCGAGATCGCCGAGAAGATGATTCGAAAGCTCCGGACGGGAATGATGCCGCCACCGGGAGCGCGTCGGCCAAGCGCGGACACGCTCCTCGCACTGGTCCAGACCCTTGAAGCGAGGATGGACGCGGTGGCATACGCGAATCCTAATCCTGGGCGGCGCACGTTCCAGCGGCTGAACCGCGCCGAATACGCTCGCTCTATTAAGGAATTGCTCGACATCACGGTCGATCTAGACGCGTTCCTCCCGACAGAGACCGTGAGCAACAACTTCGACAATATCTCCGATGTCCAAACGCCCTCCACCACCTTGTTGGAGGGCTATTTGCGAGCGGCCGGTCATATCAGCCGCATCGCCATTGGCGATCCCTTTGCCACACCGACCTCGTCCACTTACAAGGTGGCCAAGACAGCCTCTCAGGTCGGGAGGGTACCGGGTGCCCCTTATGGTACGCGCGGTGGGATTTCGATCGTGCACAACTTCGTGGCCGACGGCGAGTACGTGTTTCAACTCGACATGCACCCGGGACCGACCGGGTTCCTGTTCGGGCTCACGACACCCGACGAGCAGATCGAGATCTCCATCAACGGTGAACGCGTCGCCTTGATCGACATCGACCGCTGGATGTCGGAGTCGGATCCAGACGGGATGCGCCTCGAATCGCCTCCGGTACCGGTACGCGCCGGCCCACAACGGGTCACGGCCGCGTTCATCCAAAAGTTCGAAGGTCCGGCGGACGACTTGCTGACCCCGGTGGACCACACCCTGGCCGACACGCAAATCGGAAGCGCGTATGGTGTCACCACGCTACCGCACCTGCGTGACCTCGCGATTGTGGGACCCCATGGGGTGACTGGGGTGTCGGATACACCAAGTCGTCGCAGGGTGTTCAGTTGCCGGCCCCTGTCACTAGAAGGAGAGATCCCCTGCGCGACGGAGATCGTCACTCGGCTGGGAACACAGGCCTATCGGCGGCCCCTGGCGGAGCACGATGTCGACGGGCTGATGCGCTTCTATAGCGAAGGTGCGGCCGACGGCGGATTCGAATCCGGCATTCGGACAGCGGTCCAGGCGATGTTAGCGAGCCCACACTTCATCTTCCGCCTGGAAGAAACCCCATCGAAGGCCTCCCCGGGCGAGGTCTACGCGATCAGCGACAGCGAGCTTGCTACCCGGCTCTCGTTCTTCTTATGGGCGGCTGCCCCAGATGCCGAACTGATCGACATCGCGAGTGACGGCAAGCTGTCCAACGATAAGGTCCTCGAACAGCAAGTGCGCCGGATGTTGGCGGACCCGCGTGCCGAGGCCCTCTCGACGAGGTTCTTCTCGCAATGGCTTCGCCTACAGGATCTCGAAAAGCTGCATCCCGATGCGCAGCTGTATCCGTATTATGACAACACGCTGGCCCAGGCGATGGCGCGCGAAACCCAGTTGCTCTTCGACCACCTCGTGCGCGAGGACCGGAGCTTTCTCGAGATTCTCACGGCAGACTACACGTTCATCAACGAGCGCCTCGCACGACACTATGAAATCCCGGCTGTGACGGGAACCGAATTCCGCAAGGTGTACTATCCGGACGACCTGCGCCGAGGGCTGCTCGGTCACGGCAGTGTGCTGGCTCTGACGTCGCACGCTAACCGCACTTCGCCGGTGCTGCGTGGCAAGTGGGTCATGGAGGTGCTTCTGGGAAGCCCGCCGCCCCCACCGCCACCAAACGTCCCCGACCTCGAAGCTACCGACGCAGCCGAAGACGGTCGTTTCAAGACAACGCGCGAGCGGATCGAAGAACATCGATCCAACCCTGCGTGCCGCTCGTGCCATCGCATGATGGATCCGATCGGGCTGGCGCTCGACAACTTCGACGTTACCGGGAAATGGCGGATCAAGGAACAGGGAGTGCTGTTGGACACGCGGGGTGATTTTTATGACGGCACCGCCATCTCTTCGCCGGCTGAGCTCCGGGCCGTGCTGCTTTCGCGACCAATCCCGATCATCCGCAACTTCACCCAGAATCTCATGGCCTACGCCCTGGGACGTCGGGTAGAGTACTACGATATGCCTACCATCCGCGCGATTTCGCAGAGCGCGATGGAAAACGATTACCGAATGTCCACGTTCATTTTGGGCGTCGTGAACAGTCCGGCGTTCCGCATGGCGATGGCGGAGGGGACAGCTGACATGGAGATGGAGGATTAGATGGATTTCATCACAGGTAAACACCTGTCCCGCCGCGAAATGCTACGCGGCCTAAGCGCCACAATTGCGCTCCCACTCCTGGATGCCATGGTGCCCGCGAGAAAGCTATTAGCGAGCACGGCGGCTGGACGCGCGCTCGACGCAACGCGCCTCATCTGCATCGAGATGGTGCATGGAGCAGCCGGCAGCAACGAATGGGGAGCCAAGAACTACCTGTGGGCACCGGAGGCCGAAGGCAGTGACTTCGACTTGGGCTCGAGCAGCTTGAGTCCATTGGAGCCGTATCGCAACTATCTCACGATCATCAGCAATACGGACGTGAGAATGGCCGAAGCGTTTGAAGCGAAAGAGATTGGTGGTGACCACTTCCGATCGAGCGCGACGTTCCTGACGCAGGCCCACGCACGACAGACCGAAGGGTCAGATATTCTCGTGGGCACGTCGATAGATCAATTGTACGCCCAGCGGTTCGGGCAAGAAACGCCCATACCTTCGATGCAGCTGTGCATCGAAAACGTCGACAAGGCAGGTGGCTGCGCTTACGGATACGCCTGTGTATACACGGACACGATCAGTTGGGCGTCGCCCACGCAGCCGCTACCAATGATTCGCGACCCACGCGTCGCGTTCGATCAACTATTCGGTGCCGGCGGTACCCCAGAGCAGCGCGCGGCCCGTCGTCGCACGGATCGCAGCATCCTAGATTGGATGATCGGCGAGGTGTCATCCCTCAAGCGTTCGCTCGGCCCATCCGACCGGCAGCGCCTGGAGCAGTACCTCGACAGCATCCGGGAAATCGAACGGCGGATTCAGAACATCGAGGCGCACAACACTCGTGGCGAAGTGCGCGAGATGCCCGAGGCGCCCGCCGGCGTACCGGATTCGTTCCGCGAACACGTTGAACTCATGTTCGACCTGCAATGGTTGGCGTTTTCGTCCGACCTCACCCGCGTCTTCTCGTTCAAGATGGGCCGCGACGGATCCGGACGCGTCTATCCTGAGAGCGGGATCAGCTCGGCCTTCCACCCCGCATCGCATCACGGTGGTCGTGAGGACCGCGTCAAGGAGTTCGCCGAGATCAACAAATATCATGTCTCCATGCTCCCGTACCTGCTCGAGAAATTGCAGAACACTCAGGAAGGTGATGCCAGCCTCCTGGACAAGACGATGATTATCTACGGATCCCCTATGGGCGATTCGAATCTCCACAACCACAAGCGCTGCCCACTTTTCGTGGTCGGCGGCGCCAATGGTTCGCTGAACGGCAATGTGCACGTCAAGGCACCCAATGGAACACCGATGGCCAACGTCATGCTGTCCCTCATGCACGAACTCGGGATGAACGACATGAAGTCGTTTGGCGACAGCAGCGGCGAGTTCACGGTCTGAGGAGTTAGGCGATGGTGACACACGCGAATGTGATCGGCGTGCTTGGCATGCTGGTGCTGCTCTCGGCCGCGCCGACGGACTCACCGGTTGCCGATGCGGCTGAGCGGAGTGACATCGAGATGGTTCGATCACTCCTCAGAACCGGCGCTGACGTGAATGCCGCTCAGGGTGACGGCATGACGGCGTTGCACTGGGCCGCGCTCCAGAACAATGCAGACATGGCCACGACGCTCGTCTATGCGGGAGCGAACCTCGAAGCAACCACACGCCTAGGTGGCAACACACCGCTCCATTTGGCAAGTCGCCAAGGCAACACCATCGCGATCGAAGCCTTGCTCGAGGCCGGTAGCGACATCGACGCCTTCACCAGTACGGGTGTGCGCGCGCTACACTTGGCGGCGGCGGCCGGTGATCAGCACGCGGTCGCGGCCCTGTTGTTATCCGGAGCCGAGGTCGACGGGCTCGATCTTCATTCCGGAAGAACGCCCTTGATGTTTGCCACGGCCAACAATCGGTTGGAGGTCATCGAGACACTGTTGGCCGCGGGTGCGGACATCTCGATCGAGACCACGGCTGTGGACTACGCTGCTCGGTCTAAGGAAGACGGCAAGGAGCGTTCGCGCCGGAACAAGGTGATGCGGGCCGCCAGAGAAGCTGAAGAGGAAGCGCGCGCCGACTCCGAGTCACAGCAGAGCGTTGCCGATGCCTCCGCGGCACAACTCCAGAGCCGGGAAGAACCACGCGAGCCTCGCGCAGAACGGCAAGAGAAAGAAGAAGCCGAAGCGGTACCGCAGGCCGTTGCAGACTCGTCAGCTGCCGAACTGAAGAGTGAACCCCTTGGTGAGGAGAAGGCAGAGGCCGAAGCGACGCCCCATGAAGCCCAGAAACCAGACAGTGGTTCTACTCCCACCGAAGAGCCCGATTCCGCGCGATCCGAACCTCGAGAACAGTCGCTGTCATACGCTGACCTAGTCGGCAATCAAGGCGGCATGGGGGCCATGCACTATGCCGCACGGGACGGGCACGGGGAAGCGATCCAGATGTTCCTCGCAGGCGGCGCGGACATCGACCAGCAAACTGGTGGAGACCAATCCACCGCCTTGCTCACCGCAACGATCAACGGGAATTACGACCTGGCGATGTACCTACTCGATCAGGGCGCCGATCCCAACCTCGTGAGCGAAGACGGCGTGGCACCGATCTACGCGGTGCTCAACAACCGTTGGGCACCGAAAGCACTATACCCGCAGCCGACCGCGTTCAAACAGCAGGAGACTTCTTATCTGGAGTTGATGGAAGCGCTCCTGATTGCGGGTGCCGAACCCAACACCCGTGTGGCGACCCACATCTGGTACACGTCGTTCAACTTCGACCTCCTGGGCGTCAATTTCTCCGGTGCAACTCCGTTCTGGCGTGCGGCCCATGCGACCGACGTGCAGGCGATGAAGCTCCTGATCGCGTACGGAGCGGACCCGAACATTCCGACGATGAAAGCGCCCTCGCGCCGCCGCCGTGACAGAGACGACGACGATGAAGATCAATCTGGCCTGCCGCCGGTCCCGACTGGCGGTGACGCCGTTTGGCCGATCCATGCTGCGTCGGGCGTCGGCTACGGTGTCGCACGTGCGGGCAACTCGCACCGTCACGTGCCCGACGGATGGCTCTCGGCCGTGAGGTACCTGGTCGAGGAACTCGCGACGGACGTCAATGTGCGAGACCACGACGGGTACTCGGCGGTCCACTTTGCCGCGGCCCGGGGGGACAACGAGTTGATCGAGTACCTCGTCGAGCACGACGCCGACGTCACGTTCCTCAGCCGCGGCGGGCGGACGACCGTCGATATGGCAAACGGGCCGATTCAACGGGTGCAGCCCTTCCCCAAGACGATTGCGTTGCTAGAAGGGCTGGGGGCGGAGAACAACCATAACTGCGTGAGCTGTTAACAAAGAGGATCTGACGGGATCCTAGATCCTCTTCCCAAAAGCGTCATGACACCCTACCGAATCGCTGCAGCCATAGCCCTGACGCTCTTCATCACGTACTTCGTACCGCTGCCGATCTACGGATCGTTGTCGGTCGTCACCGGCTTGGAACCACCGACAGAAGACTCCGTTGGTCAGTTCATGCTCTCCGTGGCCGTCATGAAGCTCGGCGTGGCTATGGCTTTTGTACTGCTCTACGCCTTTTCCCGTGAGAGTTGGATCGGCCAGTGGCAGCGATATGCGTTCGTCTGGTGGATCATGTTCGCACTCATCGAGGTCGGGCAGGCGATCATGCCAGACTACACGGCGATGGAGGCTTTCGGTGGCATCGTTTCGGAAGCGATATACTTTCCGCTGTCGGCGATGGTGACGGCACACCTGCTTCGGTCGCCACGAAGCTAGATTCGTCCGCATCTTCCCGCCTTCCCG
Source organism: Gemmatimonadota bacterium (assembly GCA_039656555.1). GTDB lineage: Bacteria > Gemmatimonadota > Gemmatimonadetes > Gemmatimonadales > GWC2-71-9 > CAMYLY01. Next base: position 17,805 of record JBDHLU010000031.1, read on the forward strand.
CCTGTTGGAACATACCTTGTACCTCTAGGTATAATACTACCATGAGCCAAATCCCAGTGTCCAAGGAGCTCATGGCGGCCTCCTCGCGCCCCATGGTCCTGTCCATTCTGGCCGGTGGTGAGAGCTACGGGTACGAGATCCTCCAGCAGGTCAGCCTGCTCTCGGGCGGCCAGCTCAATTGGTCGGACGGAATGCTCTACCCGGTGCTCCATCGCCTCGAGAAGGACGGGCTGGTCACGGCCCAGTGGCGGACGGCCGAATCGGGCCGACGGCGCAAATACTACCGACTCAGCGCAAAGGGAAAGCGGCAGCTCGCCAAAGATCGGACGAGCTGGTTCGCGGTCCACGACACACTCACCCAGACGTGGGGGCCCAACCATGTTTGAACTCGACGCGGCCGTTCGTACGTGGCGGAACGAACTCGCACTACAGCAGACGCTCACCAAAGACGATATCGACGAGCTCGAGGACCACTTTCGAGCAACGTGCGAGGAACTAGTCGAAACCGGCATCGCGCCCGATCAGGCGGTGGCCCTTACTCGCCAAGCACTGGGTGAGCCGCTGCAACTTGCAACCGAGTTCCGCAAGAACGACGACCCATGGTGGCGCCGGTTCATCCGCGCCGGCTGGGTCATGTTCGCCGTCTCCTTTGTCTTGCCGGTGCATGTCTGGGGAATCACCGTGTTCAACACGACTATCGGAGACGGCGCGGTGCCCGGCATTCAGGCGTTCCTCATCGCACTCCAGGGTGAGGGCGGGCCCATTGGAGTGATCAGCGCACTGACGAACGTCGCTATGCTATTGACCTTCTGGAAACTCGCCGGGCGTGGCCGCCCAAACATCGTCATGGTCATGACGCTCATGATAGGAGCGGCACTCCTGAACGGTTGGTGGCTGTTCCAGGTTGACCACGTGAGCGAGTTGATGATCGGCTACTACACGTGGTGGGCTTCGTTCGGCGTCGTGGCCAGCGGCCTGGCGCTGCGGGCACGGGCGCTAGCCAGACACGCCCTCCTTACGGCATAACGCCATTTGACGCCTTCTTGGACGATGGACGATTTGACGATCGGATCTATCTCGACCCCGCAATTGCCGCGTTGATCGCGTTCTCCGTCTGGTCAACCCGCCACTGGATGAGTTGCCGTCCGATCTCGACCGTCTCTTCTTTGGGCGCGATGCTTAGACCGTTGATCGTTGCCATCCCCGCCACGACACGCTCATCGTAGCGTACGGTCGACGGATCCGTGACCATCTGCATCGCCGTGACCCAGTAATAATCGTGGAAACCGTCGCTCTCGCCCTCGACCACACCTAGCTCCTCCATACGAGCGATCACGCCGCTGTTGTCATAATACTCGGCGATGTGGTGGGCCCGGGTCCGGCCCCAACGCTCGTTGAGGGTGCCCGCCGCATTCATCTGACCTCGTTGGTTTCCACCGCTGTCACCGATGTAGACGATATGCTCGAACCCGTGTTGCGCTAGGCTCGCCCCAATGTCGACCAACAGGGCCTCGAACACTTCTTGTTGGAGGCTGATCGTCCCGTGGTAGCGCATGCTACCCGACGGCGGGTCGATGCTGCCCTCGGGCACAAACTTGACGATGGGTGCACAAAGCGCGTTCCCCATCTGCCTAGCAAGCATCTCGCAGGCACTCTCGAGGATGTAGTTGTGCTTTCCCGTCGCCACGTACGGACCATTCTGTTCGACACCACCCGTGGAGATGATGGCGATCGTCTTGCCATCCGCGATAGCATCTCGGACCTCCATCCACGTCAACTCCTCGATCCACACCGAGTTCAATGCAGGAAGCGGACTCGGCTCTCGCAGCTCTTCGAGCAGCTGTTCAGCCTGCTGCATTTGACGCTCGGTGCGCTCCTCCGGGGTGAGTATGCGGCCGCGCTGGGCAAGAGCCGATTGGGTGATCGACATGGCCAGCACGATGGCGAGAGATAGGGTCACGATGCGGTTCATTGGGGTCTCCAGGTGAAGCCCAAGAATAGAACTCAGGCGGGAAGACTGTAAGACGGGAAGACAGGAGGGCCACGCCGGTCATGCCATCGTGTTGTCGAGGACAAGCCATACGTGGACATCTCAGTTCATCATAACCATATGCTGGATAACCGGTTACACGACTGATTTGACAACTTAGTGCCGACGCAATAGAATATTAGGCATACCTAATTCTTAATGGCCATGCGACGAACCCTCCTCCCACTCCTAGCACTGATCGCCGTTGGCGCGGCGGCGTGCGACACGCTGTTCACATCGCCACCCGACGACGCCGACGTGTTCGATGCGCCCATCGAGGGGCTTACCGACGCCGAGATGGAAGTCTTCCTTCGCGGAGACGCAGGCTTCGAGGCAGCGTTCAGCGCTGCAACCGGGCTCGGGCCAATCTTCAACAACGTGTCGTGTGCGGCGTGCCACAGCGGTGACGGTCGGGGTCGCACAGACAACGCGCTCACGCGATTCAGCCGCGGGTCCGATCTCGCGCGAGATATTGGCGGACCCCAACTGCAGGATCGCGCCATCGGCGGCGCGGTTCCAGAGCAGTTGCCCGAGGGAGTCGATGTGTCGATCCGCCTACCCCCGCCTGTTTTTGGTATGGGATTGATCGAGGCGATTCCCGTTGACTCCATCCTCGCAAACGTCGATTCGCTCGACGCCGACATGGACGGCATCTCCGGTCGGCCCAATTGGGTGATGGCCGCTGCCTTCGTTCCACCATCAGACGTCGGCGGGGGTGCTGGACCTCAGCTCGGACGATTCAGCCGCAAGGCCCAGGTGTCATCGGTGCTGCAGCAGTCAGTCGAGGCCTATCAACAAGACATAGGAATCACCACCGATTTCATCCCCGTCGAGAACACCAATCCCCAGACCGGCGCGGCCACGTTGGCCCACGACCTTGTACCCGATCCCGAGTTGCCGGCCTCCACGGTGCGTGCGGTGGTCGACTACGTCCGCATGCTCGCGCCGCCGGCCCCGGGCGAGGACACACCCTCGCGCCTGCGCGGCTCCGATCTATTCGATCAGGTGGGGTGCGCGAAGTGCCATGTACCACAGTTCACAACTGGTGGCAGTCGTATCGCCGCCCTCGCCAACAGGCCAGTGGTCCTGTACTCCGACCTGCTCCTCCACGACATGGGCGACGAGTTGGCAGACAATCGTCCCGATGGCGAGGCGAATGGGCGCGAGTGGCGTACGACGCCCCTTTGGGGTCTGCGCCTGGTTCCCGACTTCCTGAACGGCGACACGTTCCTGATGCATGACGGTCGCGCGACCTCGGTCGAGGAGGCCATCATGTTGCACGGCGGCGAGGCCGCGGTGGTGCGTGCCGCTTTCGAAGCTCTGAGCCCCGAAGACCGTGCCGCACTCATCGCCTTCGTCGAATCTCGATGACGATGCGCCGGCGACGCTTCGTCCAACTCGCGGCAACGGGAATCGTCGGTGCCTGCGCGTCGATGCTGGTCACGCCCGTGACCCCCGAAGGCAACCTAGTGTTCCTAACACTCCGCGATTACCCGGAACTAGACAGACCCGGCGGCGCACTCAAGATCCGCCCGATCGGTTCCGACCACACCTTCTACGTCCTCGCCTTGGACGACGGTGAGTTTGCCGCGGTGTCCCCAATCTGCAAGCACCAGGGTTGCACCGTAGACATCGCCCCCAGTCGACTCGAGTGCCCGTGCCATGGATCGATGTACACGCGCGAAGGCGATGTCCTGCGCGGCCCAACGGAGGCACCACTCGATCGGTTTCGGATCGAGCTCTCCCCCGAAGGCGTGTTGACCATAGACCTCGGACGTGTCGTATGAAACGACTCTATCTCGCATTCGTCGCAGCGGCAACGCTAGTTCCGGCTGTGGCCTTCGCGCAGGAGGACACGACCGAAACCCGCGCCTTCGTCCGCGGCGGCATCTACGACAAGCCGTATCTGTTCAACCTCTTGGGGCGTGCGGCGTTCGGTGGCTACGCGGAGTTTCACACGCGTTGGGAACGCGAGGATGGGATCGCGGAGTTCTCGTTCATTCCGAAGCGATTCAACCTGTTCACGGCGGCTCAGGTGAGCGACTTCGTACGGTTCGCCGCCGAACTCGAGTTCGAGGACGGTACTGACGAGATCAACCTCGAGTTTGCCGCGGTCGATCTCACGATCCATCGGGCATTTGCCCTTCGTACCGGCATGCTCCTCTCCCCGATCGGCCGGTTCAACCTCTCGCACGATAGCCCATTGAATGAATTCACCGATCGGCCCCTGGTATCGACAGAAATCTTTGGTGTCGCGCTGTCCGAACCGGGCTTGGGAGCATTGGGAACGTTCAACGCCGGTACTACCGGGCGCATTACGTACGAGGTTTATCTGGTCAATGGGTTCAATGACGGTCTCATCAACGACTCACCAGACGGCACACGCATCCCCAAGGGGCGGCACAACTTCGAAGACAACAACAGCTCGCCGGCGTTCGTTGGACGCCTGACATACAGTCCGAGCTTGGCATTGGAGATCGGTGTCTCCGGCCACCACGGTGCCTACAACGAGTTCAAACGGGACGGCACCGTCATCGACGAGCGACGGAACGTGAGCTTGTTTGCCATCGACTTCGACGCGTCCGTTGCGGGCCTCAGCCTCTCGGGCGAGGGTGGCATCGGACGGGTGAATGTGCCGACCTCGCTCGTAGGCACCCACGCATCTCGACAATCCGGATTCTACTTGGACATTCTGAAAGACTTCGGGCAGAGCTGGATCGCTACGATGCCGCGTTCTTTCTTTTCTGCCGGTATTCGTCTCGATGCGATCGACCTCGACACACAGATCCCAGGAGATGACACCCGCCAGATCACCCTGGGCGCCAATTTCCGACCAAATGCTGAGACCGTGTTCAAGTTCAACTACGTACGGGGCCGGACCACCGACCGGTTCAACAACGCGGCACAGTTCTCGAAACTGCTGTTTTCGGTGGCTACCTACTTTTAGCCCACCCGGCACGAGGATCGAGAAGTATGGCCCAACCCAGCAGATCCTCCTAGATCCTCTTTGTCATCCCCACTCGCCATCCCCCCACCCGCATGACATCTTACCTGCCACATGATTGACCTTCTTGATCGAGTCCGGGAATCACTTGCTGGGCGGTACGAGGTCGAACGAGAGCTTGGTCAGGGGGGCATGGCCATCGTCTATCTCGCCCGCGACCCCCGGCACCACCGCCTAGTTGCCGTCAAAGTGCTCCGCCCAGAGTTGGCCTCTGAGATCGGGGCAGAGCGATTTCTGCGCGAAATCCGGCTGGCGGCGGGTCTCACGCACCCCAACATCTTGCCCGTCCACGACTCGGGAGAGGCGGGCGGCCACCTCTTCTACGTGATGCCGTACATCGAAGGCGAGTCGCTCCGGCAACTCCTCGACCGTACCGGGCCCCTGCCGATCGACCAGATCCTGGAGATTGTCAGCGGTGTCGGCTCTGCGCTGGATTTCGCTCATCAACGTGGCGTGGTGCACAGGGACGTCAAACCGGAGAACGTGCTGCTGCACGATGCAGGCGCGATGGTCGCGGACTTCGGCATCAGTAAGGCATTGAGCGAGGCCACGGGAAGCGGCCTCACTGAGGCCGGCATGACACTCGGTACTCCAGCCTACATGAGTCCCGAGCAGGCCACCGGCGACACGAAAGTCGACGGGCGAACCGACGTTTACAGTCTCGGGTGTGTCGTATTTGAAATGTTGGGTGGCGAGCCGCCGTTCACGGGACCGAGTGCTCAGGCGATCATCGCGAGACGCCTGGTCGACAGCGCACCGCGAATCCGCGCCCTGCGCGAGGTCCCCGACGCCATGGACCAAGCGGTCGCCAAGGCGTTGGCTCGGTCGGCGATCGATAGGTTCGCGACCGCGACCGCCTTTGCAGATGCACTCACTTCTGCGACACAATCCAAGGGTCGGGCACCGCAAACGGAAGCCGAGAAGAAGTCCATCGCGGTGCTCCCATTTGCTAACTTGAGCGCCGATCCGGAAAACGAGTACTTCGCCGACGGCATGACCGAGGAGATCATCAACGCCCTCGTCAAAGTACAGGGCCTTCACGTCGCCTCACGCACGTCCTCGTTCGCCTATAAGGGAAAAGTCCTCGACGTCCGCGAGATCGGGGAGCAACTCGGCGTCGCAACGGTGCTCGAAGGAAGCGTGCGCAAGGCAGGTAACCGCATCCGCATCACCGCCCAGTTGATCAACGTGTCCAACGGCTACCACCTCTGGTCAGAAACGTATGACCGGCAGCTGGAAGACGTCTTTGCCATTCAGGATGAGATCTCGCGTGCCATCGTGGACGCACTGCGAGTGAAGCTCGTTGGCGAAGAAAAGGTGCTGGTCGTGCCGGTGACCCAGAACCTGGAGGCGTACACGCTCTATCTGAAAGGGCGTTTCTACTTCAACCGGTTTACCGAATCTGACCTGCGTCGCAGTCTCGACATGTACGCCGACGCCCTGGAGCGAGACCCGAACTACGCGAAGGCACATGCAGGCATCTCCGATACCTGGATGAACCTGGCAGACGACTGGCTACCACCGACGGAGGCCTACCCGAAATCGAAAGCCGCGGCCGAAGAAGCACTGGCCTTGGACGACACGTTGTCTGAGGCACGTACGGCACTAGGTAAGGTCGTCGGCTGGTTCGACTGGGATTTCGAGCGCGCCGAGCAAGAGCTGCGTCGGGTGATCGGCGACGACCCGAGCTACGCCGAGGCCTGGTTCGGGTTGGGAACGGTGCTCCCGCCCACCGGTCGTGTAGATGAGGCCGTCGACGCCATGCGGCACGCGTTCGCCCTCGATCCGCTCTCCGCAGGGTACAGTCGATGGCTCGCCAGAATGTTGTTGTTCAACAAGCAATATGAGGAAGGGATCGAGCTCACACGCCGCACCCTCGAGTTGGACCAGACGTATTCCCGCGCATACCTCGACATGGGCAACGCCTATCTTGCCCAAGGGCAGGCCGAGAAGGCGCTTGCCGCGTATCGCCAAGGTCAGATCCTCGAGGGAAGCGTGATCTCGTTCAACGCATCGACCGCGCGGGCGCTTGCCGCGATGGGCAACGAAGACGAAGTCCGCCGCACACTCGGAGAACTCGAAGGGCTCATACAGCACCGATATGTTCGCTGCGAGATCATCGCCGCAGGGTACGCCGCCATCGGTGAGATGGACGAGGCCTACAAGTGGCTGGAGGTTGCATTGAACGCCAAGTCCGCGGGCCTGATCTACTTGGCCGTGGATCCGGCCTACGCGCCGCTCTGGGAAGACGCGCGATTTGCTCCCCCTCGCGTACCTGCCCCCGCCGTAAGTTCTTCCGTAGCTTCACTACCCTCTTGGGCTGGATCGGCTCGTTCTCGGGCAACGGTACGTCACCTTTTTCCTTCCCCAGTTGTGCGATGCTCTTGATCTTTCCAATGACGCCCGATCCCGGTACCGCCGTGTCCCCCTCACTGTAGTAGTCAAACCAGGGAATGCCGTGTTTCTTGTATTCCCTTGCCGTCAGCGGTGTAGTCGGTGGCGTATCGCCAGTGATCGCACGCCACGCAAGCGAGTTCGCGATGTGAACGAAGCACCGGGACGATTGCTCGACGTCCCAATCGGAAAAATCGTACGGGTCGTTGTAGATCTGCTGCTTCATGCGCCCGCCCGCGCCGAGGCCCATGCTGAACACACCCGTAACCGAACGCAAGACTGCGGACGGAGCACCCTCGAACATGCCGCCTCGCGACATCACCATATCGGGTTGACTGCGGAAGCGTTCCTCGTAGATCTCCCTCCGCATTGGATAGGCAATGACCTGGATGCCACCGAACTCGGCCTCACCCGTGACTTGTTCCTCGACGGAATACCCTGAGCCGAGCGGCATGGCTACGAACTGGCGAATGATGCCTTTCTTCACACAGTAACCGTCCAGCCACGGTTGCCTCGGAACCACGACGTAGTCCTGTGGCCCTCGATTCAGTCCGTTCGACCACGGACGACCAGTCACAGCATCGATCTTTCCCGCCGCGACCTTCAACGCAAACGGGTACTGCCCTGAACCTGAGAAATTGAGCCACAACGCTTCCGACTGGTACATCGGCAACATCACACCACCGTGCTGCATCCAATCGTCGGGCACGTCGTCCGAGTGATCGTCCACGTGGCAAACCGGGAACTTCCCCAACCCCGCCGGCAACGGATATGTGCCGTCGTCGTCGGGAATGCGCAGTGTCCGCTGGAAATGCACGCGCATGTTTGCTTCCTCATGCACCTCGGGGAAGCTGAATTCCAGTTCGTTGTTTTTGAGTTCGATCATTTGTCACCGTCCAGATTCAGTAGTCGTTTTAGGGCGAAGGGCGAAGCAGCCCCATGCCCCCTCTCACCACTTCCCATCCCTCACTTCTCTCACCAGCCGCAGGACCGCGCGGTCCGGCAAATCCTTCAGCTCGCGAATCAGGCTGGCGAACAATTCAGGCCGCTTCATGATCGCGGCTCTCAGGTCCGACGAGACCTTACCGGCCATCGCTAGCAGAACATCGGGATCCTCGCTCAATTCACGGGCAAGTGCGACGACCTTCTCCTCGCTCGGCGGGGCCACCTCGTTCCGTTCGACCTTGCTCAAGAACGACGGTTCGACCCCGATCCTCATGGCCACCTGACGCACGGAAAACGTTGTGTCGCTTTGCTTTAGCGCCTCCCTGCTGGCACGGATGTAGTCACCGAACGATCGCATCGTACGTGTAGTATGTACTACTTAGTACACACTGTCAACGGGCTACTCTGGCGCTTGGGCGGAATTGACTCTCAGTTGACCGTTGGGAGCTAGCAGTTACCTGGCAAGGATCCTGACATGACCCACTTCACACAACGCTGCCTGCCGCTATCGATTCTGCTCGCCGCCGCGTGCGGCGGCCGCGAAGCGCCCGACACTTTCTCCGTTCGCGACAGCACCGGCGTCACGATTCACGACAACCTTGAAGCGGAGTGGACCGAGACAACAGCGTGGAGGCTGTCTAGTGAACCCATCCTCACGATCGGCACGCTCGACGGCCCCGAGGAATACCAACTCTTTCGGGTGAGGGGAGCCCTCCGGCTCAGCAATGGCGGCATCCTGATTACAAACGGTGGCACCCACGAGCTGCGGTTCTACGACTCCAACGGCACCCACCTCCAGAGTGTGGGACGCGAAGGTGAAGGCCCCGGCGAGTTCAAACTCATGGGAGCGGCTTTACAACTCGGCTCCGATTCCATCGTCATCTCAGATTTCGGGAACGCGCGACTCACTGTGTTCGACATCAACGGTACGTTCGGACGTTCCTTTCGGCTCGATCCAGTCCCGGGCGGGGGCACCCCGTTCCCGCTGGGGCTACTCGCCGACACCTCATTGCTGGTTTACTCCACGATCCGTTCGGAAGAGGAGCTACAGCAGGGGCTCCGTCGGGATTCCGTTCTCTACGCGCGGTATTCACTCGATGGTGCGTACCTTACCACGCTCACTCGGCGCCAGGGACGTGAGAGCTACATGTCCGACCTCGGCGGCGGGCGGATATCAATCTCCTCGGCCCCATACGGACGTAACCCACTAGTAACTGTTTTTGGAAACCGATGGTACTTCGGGTCGGGTGACAGTTGGGAGATCGAGGTGCACTCGCCCGACGGCGCCCTCACTCACCTGTTTCGCCGTAGCCAACCGAATCGGCCCATCACCAAGGAGATCGAGGATGCTTATCGCGAGGCAGCTTCCAACTCGGGGAGCAACATGCCTGCCGCGTTCACACGTATGCGCGCCTCGATGCCACTCCCCGAGACCATGCCGGCCTACCGGAGCTTCATAGTCAGTGACAACGGGAATCTCTGGGTTCAGAACTACACCCGCTCGAGCGAACAGCCAAGCTGGGCCGTGTTCCGCGATGACGGACGCTACCTCGGTGATGTTGACACCCCTATGAGCGCGCGCATAATGCACATCGGTGACGATTTCGTGCTGGTCTCGTGGGAGGACGAGCTGGAGGTGGAATACGTGCAGATGTACGAGTTGATCATCCCGTAGGCCGCCCCGCGGCCTCCATTCCCACCTCCAGCGCCGCAGCCTCAGTCACGATGATCACGCGGAATCCTTGCTCGATCCGCTCTGCAATGTCATCGACGCCGGCCGTGATTCCGCATGCTACATCGAACTCTTTGCACGCCGCCAACACGGTCTGAATCGCGTTCTCCACAGCATCCATGTCACTGTCATACGCCCGCCGTAGGTCTCCTGGCCCCGGAAACACCACGCTCACACCGGCAACCCCGACGATCTCGCGCGCGTTCTGGACGCCGACTTGGTCCTCGATGAGCAACATGTTGATGAGCGTTCCACCCGCATTACCCGGCCATGACTCGCTACCCATCGCGCTCACCGCCAACTCGGCCTCCTCCATGGTCTCGACGTGCGGAAAAACGATGGACACGGCACCCGCGGCAAGTCCCTGCTGCACGTAGTCGCGCACCGCGTCGTGCCCGTCGCGGATGGGAGGAATTCTCAAGACCAGTGGGTGCGTCTCGGCACCACCCGCCGAATCACGTTTGCTCTGCACGAAGGCGTGCATCCCTGGTATGTCGA
>JBDHLU010000032.1:0-23966 GCA_039656555.1 Gemmatimonadota bacterium
ATGATCTCCGGGAATCCCGTTACGTCTTCGATGCTCGTAACGGGAACATCGGCTTGGCTGATGGCATGGGCGGTGCCCCCGGTTGAAATGATCTCCCACCCGAGGTCGACGAGGTCGCGCGCGAATGTTGTGACGCCGCGTTTATCTGAAACTGAGATGAGTGCCCGTGGCACCATGTCTCCTTCGTGTGTCGTTACGCACTCTGCAACTGGACGTCGGCATCGTCAGCCAATTGGTAGTGCGATCCGTGTGGTGAAAGTCGTTTTACCCGGCCCTCGCGTCCCGCGGCCAACACGACGGCGGGGAGTAGTTGATGTTCCACAGCGAGTACGCGGTCGGCGAGTGATGCCGGTGAATCGTCGGCTCGAACCGGCACGGGCCATTGGGCGACGATGGTTCCGCGATCGAATTGTTCCGTCACCAAATGCACGGTGGCGCCAGACACAGTAGCTCCGGATGCGAGCACGGCTTCGTGCACCCGCATCCCGTACATGCCCGGCCCGCCGAAGCTAGGCAACAAGGCTGGGTGGATATTGATGATCCTCCCCGTGTAAGCCTGAACCGTCTCTGCGGGAATCAATTTGAGATATCCGGCGCAAACGACAAGGTCGATGTCATGCTGTTCGAGGAGGGAGTTGATGTGCGCCCCATCCTGGGGATCGTCCAATACGGCCGTTGCCACATTGGCGTTTCGGGCTCGATCGAGCGCCGGCGCGTCACTGCGATTACTCACTACAAGCACGATGTCTGCCGCGGCATCGCCGCAGCAGACATCGAGGAGTGCTTGGAGATCAGTGCCACTGCCGGATGCGAAGACACCCACTTTCATCCCACTGAATCAGCCTTCGCAAGGAGGTTCAGTTAGGAGCGGTTTCGATCCTGCCGATACGCTCAGAATGTAGTTGCCCGGTTTGCGCTCACCGCGCGAAACGACCACGACCCGGTAGGGCCGCAGATTGGCCGGTGTGTGTACGACGCGTGAATTGCACCCACCCCCGCCGTCGTCGTCGCTGCCCACCTGCTCTGCCAATCCGCGGAATAGGATCAAGGCAGGGTCGAAATCTTCCGTGATGACATCGATCGTGAAAACCGCTCCTGCCGTTTGGGGCAGCAGCCAGACATCGAAGTATTCGTCGCGGAACGTGTAGCTTTGTTCGTCCAACGACCCCTCTACAGCGCCACCGACCCATACCATACCCTGGTGCCCGATGACCGTCAGACCACGACACGGCGTGTCACTGTCGGCCGGTTGTTCTCCGGACTGTACCGTGAACTGGTACTGCCCGAGTTCGCCGGGTCCGGCGGCGTTGACGTAGACCACGTAGAAACCAGAATCTGGCAGGATAGTCGTGATATAGGCGTTGCAGTTGCCACCGCTGTCCCGGTCATCGGCCAGAGGGTTGTACAACGAATCGACGACGATGAGTTGCGCGTTGAAATCAGCCGACAAAAGATGGATCGTAACCGTGTCGCCGGCCCCACCCTCGAACAAGTAGATCTTGTAGGATGTACCGTCGGCTTCAAAGATAGGATCGTCGGCAGTGAGAAAATCACTCACCGTTTCGCCGTAGCCGATCCGTTGGAATCCGGGCTGTTCTTGGGCGACCATTGGCGTGGTCAATCCCACGAGTGCGCCGGTCATTATCATGGCCAACTGCTTCAATGAACCTCCACGATCATTTTGGACTTCAGCCGCTTTCTAGCTGGGCGGAATCTCGCAGGGCTGCCCGGTTTTGGCAAACCGGCCCCACATGGTTCGCGTAGTCAATATCTAGGGCGTTTGTTCCAATACGGCGCGGGCAGCGTGTTCCACAATCGGGAACTCCTCGTTGCCGATGGTACGGACGTCAAAGGCGATGGCGTCGCCGTGGGTCCGTGCGATGATTGGCGGGTCGCCCAACCGCAACACGGCGAGGGCTCGATCGGGAGACGAGACCGGGATGACCACCAACTCCGTAGGGAGTTCAGTGTCTGGAAACGCGCCGCCACCGACGGCCGACGTGCCCGGCTCGGTATGGGCGGACGGGATACGCTTGGCCAGGCGCTTCGCACGCCGGCGCAGGGACGCCCGATCTTCCGTCAGCATGGCGAGGGTAGGAATTTCACGGCGGGCCCGTTCCGGGTCACGATAGAGGGTCAGCGTTGCTTCCAAGGCGGCGAGAATGGACTTATCGGGGCGCAGCGCCCGCGCCAGCGGGTTGGTGGCGACTGCCTCGATCAGGGCTGACGCACCGACGATGACCCCGCACTGGGGTCCCCCGAGCAGCTTGTCGCCAGAAAAAACAGTTGTGGCTCCGGCCTTGACGCTGTCCGAGATGAGCGGTTCGCCTGAAAGGCCCGCGTCGTTTAGAGGGATCAAGAGGCCACTGCCCGCGTCGTGGATGACCGGGATGTTCCGTGCCTCACCGAGGTGAACGAGGTCTTCCAGTGAAGCGTCGCTCGTGAACCCGCGGAGCACGAAGTTGGACCGGTGGACCTTGAGGAGGAGTCTGGTGCGCGGACTCAACACCAGTTCGTAATCGCGGACTCGCGTTCGATTGGTGGTGCCGACTTCCACCAGCACCGTGCCACTCCCAGCGAGAATGTCGGGTATTCGGAAGGCTCCTCCGATTTCCACTAACTCGGATCGGGAGACGATCGTTTCGCCACCGGCGGCCAGCCCATGCAATAGAAGGAAAAGGGCGCTTGCCGCGTTGTTCACCACCAGGGCGTCTTCCGCGCCGGTCAGCGTTTGGAGCAACATCCTGACATGATCTTGACGCGAGCCGCGTTCGCCGGTGTTCACTTCGAGCTCCAATGTGCTGTACCCCGCTGCTCGGTCCATGGCTTGTCGGGCAAGCGGGTGGAGCGGTGCGCGTCCAAGGTTGGTGTGCAACACCACGCCGGTCGCATTGATAACCCGCCGCAGCGACAACCGGTTTGCCTCGGTCAACCGTTTTTCAATGGCGGTTACCCAGCCGTCGGGTGGTGCATCTCCGGAGTGGGCTCGCGCATCGTCCAACACCGCGCGGATCGCGGCCACGAGTTCGGTGCGCGTGGCGCCGCCATCGCGACCCTCGGCGCGGACCTCAGTGACCAGAAGATTTACCGGTGGTAGGCGGCTTCGGGGATCGCTCATGTCGAATCCGGGAGCGCCGGTACGATCAGCAACCTCCGCGAGGTGCCTTCCGCCTGGGCGACATTACGCACCGTTGCATCGATGAGGAATCGCGCCTCGGGCGCCATGGGCACGGTGAGGCGAAGGATCAACCAATCAGAGAGCGCTGGGCGTTGTTGCAGGAGCAGCTCGGCCGGTGATGGTTGAAGCTTATCCTGTGCTATTTCCGGGACGCTCACGGCGGGTTCGGCCACGTCGCCCGTATCCGCCGGTGTGTCCAGCGTATCGACGAGCGCCGCCAGCGAGTCTTGCTCCAGGCGTGCGAGTGAATCACGGACCACCCGTTCGGCGGCGACCATCGAATCGAATGCTGTCGCCGTGAACGCTGCCGCGATGCTCACCGGGACGGTGTCCGGCAACGCCAACACCGCGAACGACCCGAGTGACGGGTCGCCGGGCTCCAGCTTTTGATTGAACTGAAGGCGTATGGTGATGCTGTCCAACGATTCTGCGTCACGGAGCTGGGGGCCGATCGTGTCTTGCGTGACGGCCCAAAACGTGTGTTCGGATTGTCCATCGACCGTCATGGTGACCGTGTCGAAGGGTTCGAGCCGTTCGCGACGTCGGTTCCGGTTGGCATCGACCACGCCGGTCAACACGTAGGTGCCCAACGGAAGCGCGGTCAGCACGTACTCTCCCGCCGAATCAACGGTCGTGGAGTAGATGAGCGAGTCAGGGAGCAACGTCGCTTCGACGACGGCGCCCACGCCCACTTTCCCGTTCTCCCAGTCTAGCAACATTCCGCTCACCCGCGTATCGGGTATCGGTCCGCCGGTCGAAAAGATGACGGTCCGACTCTCGTCCAGGCGGTTGTTTCGGAGATCGGCGATTCCCGGGAGCATCGTGACCTGGTACACCAGGTTCGGCTGCCACCCGCCCGTTGGGCGGACCGCAACCGCGTTCCGCCGCCAATCCACATCCACCTGTTCGATGAGTTCGGGAGTTTGGGGGTAGAGTTCGAACAGCTTCTCGATACCGCCACCTGATTGCTCCGACACGACCTCGTCGAACTGAAACACGAGATGGTCTTCTAACGAGTCCGCGACCGTGCCGGAATCGGGCGTGACACCCATGAGGGCGGGTGGGTCGAAGTCCGGTGGTCCCCCCGGCGGCACCTGCATGACGGCGCAGGCCGTCGCGCTTAGCAGCCCAGCGAACGCAGCTTGTCGGATAACGCGTTGCGCTGTTCGCGCCACGACCCTTCCTTTTCTCGTTCGTGCTCGACGACGGCGGCCGGGGCCTTGGACGTGAACTGTTTGTTGGCGAGCTTCTTCGCGAGACCTTGCAGCAACCCGTCGAGTCGCTCTCTCTCTTTGGAGAGGCGGGCGCACTCTCGCTCGACGTCGATCGCGTCTCCCAGTGAGACGAAGACCGAAGAGCCGTCCTTGAGCACGGCGTGCGCGCCCACGCCTTCTTGGTTGCCACCCAAAGTCATCTGGCCGAGTTTGGCGAGCCGGGTGATCGCGGTGCGCTCATCCTCGATAGCGGTGGCGCGGGCGTCGTCGGCCAACTGGATCGTCGCGTTCACGGTGGTGCCGGGGGGAATTCCGTACTCAGCACGAATCGCACGGATCGCGCTCACGACTTCCTGCACGAATCCGAATGCCCTCTCGGCTTCATCGTCGATGAACGCCGTGTTCGGTTCCGGCCAACTTGCCTTGGCAAGGAGGCCGTCGGTTCCCGGAAGATGCTGCCATAGTTCCTCTGTGATGAACGGCATCGTCGGGTGTAGCAGCGCGAGCGCGGTCGCAAACGTCTCGTGTAGCACGCGGCGAGCCACGTCGCCACCGTCCGACTGACCGTATAGGCGTGGTTTGACCTGCTCGACATACCAGTCCGCGAGGTCGTCCCAGATAAAATGGTAGGCGGCCTCCGCAGCGTCATTTACGCGGAATCGATCAAGTGCCTCCGTGGTTTCTGCAATCGCGTGCTGTGCGCGGCTCAAGATCCAACGGTCGGCCAACTCGAGGTCTGCCGATGCGAGATCATCCGAGCTTCCTGGTTTTTCCTCCAGGTTAGAAAGGATCAAGCGACCGACATTCCACACTTTGTTGGCGAAGTTGCGCGCGGGCCCAAAACTGACCTCGAGATCGTCCGGGTCGAGAATGACGTCGGTACCGAGCCCAGCGCCGAGGACAATGCTGTAACGCATCGCATCGGCGCCGAAACGCTCGACCACCTCCAGCGGATCGATCCCGTTTCCGAGCGACTTCGACATCTTGCGATGCTGAGTGTCGCGAACCACGCCATGGAGGAACACCGTGTCGAATGGGCGCTCGCCGAGGAAGTAGTAGCCCGCCATGATCATGCGGGCGACCCAGAAGAAAATGATGTCTGGGCTAGTGACGAGCGTGCTGCCCGGATAGAACTTCGCGAGGTCAGGAGCGTCATCGTCAGGCCAGCCCATAGTGGCGAACGGCCAGAGCCACGACGAGAACCATGTGTCCAATACGTCTTGATCTTGGGTGACCGAGCCGCCACACGCTTCGCACGCCAGCGGAGCCTCTTCGGACACCGTGATGTGCCCGCACTCGTCGGCTTGGCAATACCATGCCGGGATCCGATGGCCCCACCATAGTTGTCGAGAGATGTTCCAATCACGAATCTCTGTGAGCCAGCGCTCGTACGTTTTTCCCCACCGCTCAGGCACGAACTGCATTTGACCGTCGTGGTACGCAGCCAGCGCTGGTTCCGCCAGCGGTTTCATCTTGACGAACCATTGGTCGGACAGCCTAGGTTCCACGATCGTGTTGCAGCGATAGCAGTGACGCACCGAATGCCGGAGCGGTTCGACCTTTTCCAGCTGGCCTTCCTGTTCCAACAACTCGATGATGTACTTGCGCGCGTAATCCCGGTCGAGTCCCTGCAACCCGGCGGGGACCCGATCCGATTCCACCAAACGCGCGTGTGCATCCATGATGACCGGGCGGTCGTAGTCGCCGTCTAGCTCATCCGCGATCTCGAAATCGTTCGGATCGTGGGCCGGAGTCACCTTGAGCATCCCTGTTCCGAAATCAGTTTCGACGTGAGAACTCACGTCGATCGGGATGGGGATCTTGGAGAGGGGGATCAACGCCGTCCTACCCTTGAGCCCGGCGAAACGATCGTCCTTTGGATTGTGAACCAACGCCACGTCACCGAACATCGTCTCAGGCCGCGTTGTCGCCACAGTGACAAAATCCTTCCCGTCTTCCCGCCTTTCCGCCTTCCCGTCTATGAAATACCTGATGTAGTACAAATGATCGTCGCGCTCCCGAAACTCGGCCTCTTCATCGGAAAGCGACGTCAAACACCGCGGGCACCAGTGAATGACGCGGTGGCCTCGGTAGATGAGTCCATCTTTGTGTAGGGAGACGAACGCCCGCATGACCGCGCGGTAGTAGTGATCATCCAGGGTGAATTGTGTTCGCGACCAATCGCACGAGGCGCCGACCGACTTCATCTGCTCCAGGATCGCCCCGCCCGTTCGTTTGACGTGCTCCCACACTCGCTCGACGAACGCCTCACGACCGATATCGTGCCGGGTCTTGCCTTCGGCCGCCACCTGCCGCTCGACGACGTTCTGCGTCGCGATGCCGGCGTGATCGGTTCCCGGAAGCCACAGTGCTTCGCGGCCGCGCATCCGTTCAAAACGGATCAACAGGTCCTGGATCGTGTGGTTGAGTCCGTGCCCCATGTGCAGGGCTGCCGTCACGTTTGGGAGCGGGATGACGATCACGTACGGATCCCGCTCGGACGTGTTCGATGCCGCGAACACATCTGCGTCCGTCCACATCTGATAGATGCGCGACTCGATGGCAGCCGGATCGTATTTTGGGGCCAACTCGGGCATGGCGAGATTCGGTTTAGATGTCACGATCGTGTTCTAGAAAAAACGATATAAGAGTTGAGATTACAGATAGAAGATCGAACGGCAATGGTTTCCGATCTTATATCTGTAATCTCAACTCTTATATCGCGTCAACCACGCTCCCTGATGTCGACTCCCTCGACGAGTATCCGGTTCACGACCACATCGATACCGGGAACGTCACGTGCCACCTCACCGGCCAATTCGCGGGTGAGGTCGTCGGGGGCGACCCCGGTAAGTTCGACTATCCCGTCTTCGTGAGCCGTCACGTCGAGTGAGAGGTCGTCTAAATCAGGGTGGTCATCGAGGGCCGACTCGACCGCGCGGCGGACCTCACCCGGATCTTTCGGGGCCCGCCTTCGACCGGGCCGGATGGTGGCGAGCGTGCCCTTCAGCCGTCCTGGACTCATGTGTCCCAGCATCTCGCCCATCACGACGCCCGCGGCCAGGCCTGCGACCAGGCCGCCGACGGCGGCCACCGCAATCCCGAGCCAGTCATAGTCTTGGCGTTCGACACGCACCACTGCCACCTCCCCGTAGCATAGATACCGTGGCGTGCTTACAATATATAAGGCACACCTAATTCCTTTAGTATAGCGAAGATCACGGTCTCACCGTGCCGCTGATGGCGGGTATGCAATGGGCGACACGATACGAATCACTCTCCCTGACGGGTCGGTTCGGGAAGCGCCGTCGGGCACCACAGGTTTAGCCGTCGCAGAAGGCATCGGACCCGGCCTAGCCAAGGCCGCGGTCGCGGCCAAGGTCGACGGTGAGGTCTGGGACTTGGCGCGCCCGATCACGAGCGATACCCAGTTGGCCATCCTCACCGAAAAGGACGAGGCTGCGCTTGACCTGCTCCGGCATTCCACGGCGCACGTACTCGCGACGGCCGTACGGTCTATCTATCCAGAGGCGAAGATCGGGTTTGGACCACCCATAGCCGACGGATTTTACTACGACTTCGAGGTGCCGAAGCCCTTCACGCCCGATGACATCGAGGCGATCGAGAAGGCCATGGGCGAGGTCGTCGCGGCAGACCAACCGTTCGCGAGAGAAGAAGTCGACCGGGCGGACGCCAACGCACGGTTTACCGATGACCCCCTGAAACTAGAGCGGTTGGCCGAACTCAGTGATGACGAGACGATATCCGTCTACACCAACGGGCCGTTCTTCGATCTTTGCCGCGGACCGCACATCCCGAGCACCGGGCGCATCAAGCATTTCAAGTTATTGCACGCCGCCGGCGCCTACTGGCGTGGAGATTCCAATCGGCAGATGCTGCAGCGCATCTACGGCACGGCCTGGTTCTCAAAAAAAGACCTCGACGCGTATCTCCGTCGGCTGGAGGAGGCCGAGAGGCGCGACCACCGTGTGTTGGGCAAGCAACTCGATCTGTTTTCCATTCAAGAAGACGTCGGGCCGGGGCTCATCTTGTGGCATCCCAAAGGGGCGATTCTGCAGTTCGAGCTGCGTCGCTTCATCGAGGACGAGATCCTGCGGCGCGGATATGACCTGGTGTACACGCCGCATGTGACCCGGGAAGATCTCTTCGTCCGGTCCGGACACCTGCCGCTGTACGAGCGGAATCAGTTCCCGCCGATGGCGGCAGGCGAAGGCGAATCAGAGACGGTACGGTATCGGGCCAAGCCGATGAATTGTCCGATGCACACGCTCATCTACGCATCGCGCCAACGGTCGTATCGCGACCTCCCGATCCGAATGGGCGAGATCGCCAACGTCTACCGCAACGAACTCTCGGGGACCTTACACGGGTTGCTGCGGGTGCGCGGCCTCACGATGGACGATGCCCACATTTTTTGTCGCGAAGATCAGATCGAAGACGAGATCTTTGATATCCTCGATCTCGTTGACTTGGTGTTGAAGCGGACGTTTGGGTTCGAGTACCGACTCGACCTGGCGACCAGGCCCGAAAAGAAAATCGGAGAAGACAGCGCCTGGGATGTCGCGGAGGCGGCGTTGCAAGGGGCGCTCGACCGTGGGAAGTACACCTATGGGATAGATGCCGGTGGCGGTGCCTTCTACGGACCCAAGATCGATATCAAACTCCGGGACGCGATCGGTCGTGAGTGGCAGGGCGCCACAATCCAACTCGACTACCAGCTTCCCGAACGCTTCGAGTTGGAGTACACCGGATCTGACAACCATCCGCACCGGCCGGTAATGATTCACCGGGCCATTTTCGGAACCTTGGAACGATTCATCGGTTGCCTCATCGAGCACTTCGCGGGCGCGTTTCCGGTGTGGCTGTCCCCCGAACAAGTGCGAGTCATTCCGATCACGCAGGATCAGGAAGATGTGGCGCGAGCCATACACGACCGGCTGAAGGCAGCCGGCATCCGAGTGCACCTCGACGATCGCGGGGATACGCTCAACTATCGCATTCGCGAAGCCGAGACGATGAAGGTTCCGTATATGGCGGTGGTTGGGAAGCGTGAGGCCGAGCAGGGAACGGTGGCGGTGCGCGTCCGTGGCAAGGGGAAGAAACAAGAGATCATGTCCGTAGATGAGTTTGTCTCGCGAGTTGTAGAAAAGGTGAAGACCAGGGCGTTGGAGGCGTAGAATCAGTCAATCGTTAAGAGCATGGACGATGGACGATGGACGATGGACTATTGACGATTTTTTACGATTGACGATCGACAGAAAAGGGACGTGAAATAGTGTCAAATCCAGAACTGACTCCAGTCATCATTGCGGCAACACGAACCCCAATCGGCAAATATCTCGGCGGGTTGAGTCCGTTGCCGGCGACGAAGCTGGGTGCGATAGCGATTGCGGAGGCGGTGAAGCGCGCCGGTATCGACGCCGCCCAGGTCGACGAAGTGATCATGGGGCACGTGGTGCAGGGTGGGGCGGGGCAGGCGCCGGCGCGCCAGGCAGCGATTCACGGGGGAATTCCCGGAGAGGTTCCCGCTCTGACGATCAACAAGGTGTGCGGGTCGGGTTTGAAGGCGGTGATGTTGGCCGCGCAGTCGATCAAGGCTGGTGACAATCAAGTGATAGTCGCGGGTGGCATGGAATCCATGTCCAACGGACCGCACTACCTGTATGGAATACGCGGAGGAATCAAATACGGAGATCAAAACCTGGTCGATGCCGTCCAGCGCGACGGGTTGTGGTGCTCGTTTGGCGACTGCGTCATGGGTGTACACGCGGAGTACACGGCGCGGAAAGCCGAGGTGACGCGGGAGGATCAGGATCAGTTTGCCCTCGAGAGCCACCAGAAAGCGGTGGCAGCCATCGAAGCGACCCGGTTTGCCGCCGAGATCGTTCCAGTCGAGGTGCCGGGTCGTCGGGGTGCGGTGACGATAGTCGACACCGACGAATGCCCCCGCGCAGGTACATCGCTCGAGGCATTGGGGAAACTCAGGCCGGCTTTCGAGAAGGACGGCAGCGTCACTGCCGGAAACGCGCCGGGATTGAACGACGGGGCCAGCGCCACGGTGGTCACGTCTGAAGCGTTTGCCACCACCAACGGTCTCGAGATTCTCGGGAGGATTACCGGATACGCCACCGGTGGCGGCGAGCCGAAAGACCTGTTCTTCGCGCCGATCAAAGCGGTCCAAAGCCTGATGAAGAAAGCCGGCACGGACATCGACGCGTACGATTTGATCGAGGCCAACGAGGCCTTTGCCGTCCAAGCCCTTGCCGATGGCCGGGCACTGGGGTGGAATTGGGACCGCGTCAATGTGAACGGTGGGGCCGTGGCACTGGGCCATCCGGTCGGGGCCAGCGGGGCGCGGATTTTGACGACCCTACTGTACGCCATGAAAGATCGTGATAAATCAACGGGTCTTGCGACCCTCTGTCTCGGTGGTGGTAACGCCGTTGCCCTGAGTGTGGAGCGGAACTGATGAACAACACCCACGCGGTACCCATTGCCACAATGTCGTGGCCCCTCGGTCGAGTGCTCGCGGCGGTCGCGGGTGCGGTGTTCGTTGCCCTGAGCGCACAAGTCGCCGTGCCGCTGCCCGGTACACCGGTCCCCATCACGTTACAGGTGGCAGCGGTACTGATCGTGGGCGGTTTGCTGGGCCCCCGTCTGGGAGCGGCATCCATGGCGGTTTACCTGCTGGCGGGAGTCGCCGGATTGCCGGTCTTCTCACCCGGTGGTGCACTCGGCGTCGCACGGCTGATTGGCCCGACCGGCGGGTATCTACTCGCCTTCCCGGTGGCCGCCGCAATGGTGGGATGGTTGGCCCGTCCCACAGGCTCACAGCCCCACAGCCCCACTAGGGTAGCACTGGGGGTGGTGGCCGGATTCGTCCTGATTCACCTCGGCGGCATCGCCCAACTTGCGATCATCACGGGTGACGTCACAACCGCTTTCCTATGGGGGTCACTCCCGTTCCTGGCGGGCGACCTTATCAAGTTGTTGTTCGCCGGACTCATCGTCTGGCGATTCGGTCCGAACACACGCGCGCGCCTCTGAGGGCGCGCGTTTTTTGGTCGGCACTTGCCGCCGTGCTCGTCTTTTACGGGCTGGTAGTGCTGATCAGCGTGACGACCGTGGGTATCGTCGGTTTGGTCGCGCCACAACGTTGGTGGGATGGGATCGGCGGAACGCTCACTCAGGCTATCGGCCTCATTGCGGCCGGCGCTACGATCAACGTGGCTCTGGTGCGACGGGGGTGGTCCACGTGGGGCACCCTTGGGTGGGCTTCGACCGGAATTCCGCAGGATTTTGGATTCGGGATCGCGGCAGGGGCGGTCATGGCGTTCGGCGCGTTGGGCATCGTGTTTGCTGTTGGTGGGGCCGAGATCTACCTGAGCGGGGAATCGTTCGGAGGGTATCTGAGGGGGGCCGCACCGGTTGGCGCCGTGTTGGCGGTCGCCGCCTTGGGGGAGGAACTGGTGTTCCGTGGCTACCCCCTGGCACGATTGGCGCGGAGCCTGGGTCGGGGTGGGGCGAGTCTGGCCTTGGCGCTGGTATTTGCGAGCGCGCACCTGTGGAACCCGGACGTGTCGGCATTCGGGCTCGCTAACGTCGCCCTGGCATCGTTGGTATTGAGTGCCGCGTTCTTCGGCCCGGGTGGGTTGCCGACGGCGTGGGGTGTCCATCTTGCTTGGAACGGAACCTTCGCGCTCGTGGTGGACGCGCCGGTGAGCGGGATCCGCTTCGACGTGCCCTCCGTGGAATACGAGGACGGCATTCACGAGTGGATCACGGGCGGGGCGTTCGGCCCCGAAGGTGGAGTGGCGACGACAGTGGTGATGACGGTAGCGCTTGTGTGGTTCGTTCGCAGTGCAAAAAGAGAGAAGGGGAACGCGACGTGAAGCAGGTAGCAGTGATCGGGGGCGGAACCATGGGGAACGGTATTGCGCACGTGTTTGCGCTAGCCGAATGGTCCGTCACGCTCGTCGATGTCGGTACGCCCGAATTGGATCGCGCGCTCACCACCATTGGCAAGAACATGGATCGCCAGGTCAAGAAGGGCGGGTTGGCTGCCGATGTTCGCGATGCTGCGATCGGACGGATTCACACCGCGACGGAACTCGAGGCCGCGAGCGAAAGCGAACTCGTGGTCGAGGCGGCCACGGAAAATCCCGACATCAAGTTCTCGATCTTCAAAAAGCTCGACCGGGCTTGCGGTAGCGATACGATTCTCTCCAGCAACACCTCCTCGATTTCGATCACGGAGATCGCTGCCCGCACCGGCCGGCCCGATCGCGTGATCGGCATGCACTTCATGAACCCCGTGCCGATGATGCAACTGGTCGAAATCATCCGTGGTTTGGGTACGTCCGATTCGACCACGCAGACGGTGATGGAGGTGGCGACCACGCTAGGGAAAACGCCGGTCGAGGTCAACGACTATCCGGGCTTCGTATCGAATCGGGTGCTCATGCCGATGATCAACGAGGCTGTGTACTGTGTGATGGAAGGCGTGGCGGAACCGGACGCCATCGACACCGTTATGAAACTGGGGATGAATCATCCTATGGGGCCACTGGCGCTGGCGGATTTGATCGGGTTGGACGTCTGCCTTTCAATAATGAACGTTTTGCACGACGGTCTTGGTGATCCAAAGTACCGGCCGTGCCCGCTGCTTCGAAAAATGGTCGCCGCCGGTCACCTGGGCCGAAAGAGCGGTAAGGGGTTTCATGATTATTCCTGAAGTGCTGCCGTATCTCGACGACGAGCGGCGCGACATAGTGGAGATGGCGCGGGAGTTCGCGCAGAACGAATTGGTGCCCTGCGCCGCAGAGTGGGACGCCCGCAAGGAATACCCAGCCGACGTGATCAAGAAGCTTGGGGAGTTGGGCTTTTTGGGAATCCGCATTCCGGAATCCTACGACGGCCTGGGGCTCGATGCGTTGACCTACATGATGATGCTCGAGGAAATTTCGGCAGGCGACGCGTCGATATCGATTACCCTCTCGGTCCACAACTCGCTTCCGGTTACGATGCTCTCCGCCCATGGTTCGGAAGCGCAGAAAGATCGGTGGCTCCGGGGCATGGCCAATGGCGATGTGCTCGCCGCCTTTTCGCTCTCCGAGGCGGATAGTGGCACCGACGCGTCGGCCCTGCGTGCGCAGGCGGTCAGGGACGGCGATGAGTGGGTACTGAACGGCGAAAAGGCCTGGGTTACGAATGGGGATGTGGCGGATCTGCTGGTCGTCTTGCTCCGCACCGATACACCGGAAGATCGCCGCCGTACCCGAGGGATCTCCGCCTTCTTGGTTCCCACCAGCACACCCGGGGTGGTTCCGGGAAAAGCGGAAGACAAGATGGGGCTCCGGGCGTCGCGCACCACGATCGTGACGTTCAACGACGTCCGCGTCGGAGCCGACTCGTTGCTCGGTGAGGAGAACGAGGGATACCTCTATGCGCTGCGCGCGCTGGACAAGGGCCGGTTGGGGGTAGCGGCGCAAGCGATAGGGATTGCGCGCGCGGCCTTGTCCCATGCGATACATTATTCACGCGAGCGAAAGCAGTTCGAGCGCCCCATCCGTGATTTCCAAGCGGTACAGTTCAAGCTCGCCGATATGGCGACGCGCGTCGCCGCGAGCCGGGCCTTGCTTCACGAGGCGGCACGGGCCGTCGATCGCGGAGAGCCGGTTACACAACAGGCGAGCATGGCAAAGGTGATGGCCTCGGAGACCGCAATGTGGGTGACCACGCAGGCGGTGCAGATATTCGGCGGCTACGGTTATATGCGCGACTATCCTGTCGAGCGTCTCATGCGGGACGCCAAAGTAACGGAGATATATGAAGGCACCTCAGAAGCTCAGCGAATCGTTATTGCACGGGGGCTCCACTCCAACTAGAGAGGAGATCACCGAGACAATAGAGCACGGGATCTTTGCACTCATAGGCGAGCATGCGCACGAGCAGGTGAGTGTATGGTTCGACCCGGCTTCCGGATACCGTGGTATCATCGCGATTCACAGCACGGTCCTCGGTCCCTCGCTGGGTGGCACTCGGTATTGGGAGTATGAGAACGACACCGAGGCCTTGATCGATGTGCTTCGCTTGTCTCGCGGCATGACGTACAAAGCGGCGGTCGCTGGGCTCAACCTCGGTGGCGGCAAGAGCGTGATCATGCGCAATTCCCACGAGGGTGACCGCGAATCGCTTTTCCGGGCCCATGGGCGCCACGTTGATTCACTGGGGGGACGGTACATCACCGCCGAGGATGTCGGGACGAACCCCGAGGACATGGAATTCATCCGTGCGGAGACTGAGCATGTAGTCGGTCTTGCCGACGGGTCCGGTGATCCCAGCCCAGTCACGGCGTTTGGGGTGTACCGGGGCATGCTGGCCTGCGCCAAGGTTGCCTATGACAAGGACGATGTGTCCGGGAAGACGGTGACCGTGCAGGGGTGTGGGCATGTAGGCTACCATCTTTGCAAACACCTGCACGAGGACGGCGCCCAACTGATCGTGACTGACATCGACGACGCCAAGGTGAAGCGTGTCGTCGACGAGTTCGGTGCCAAGGCTGTTTCCACCGACGAGATCTACGCGCAGGAAGCCGACATCTTTGCGCCGTGCGCATTGGGCGCGGTGATCAACGACGAGACACTCGAGGTGCTGAAAGTCGACATCGTGGCCGGCGCGGCGAACAACCAACTCGGCGAAGAGCGCCACGGCGACGTGCTCCACCAGCGCGGCGTCATCTATGCGCCGGACTATGTCATCAATAGTGGCGGATTGATCAACGTGAACGCCGAGGTCGAAGGATGGGATCTGGAGCGTTCGCACAAGAAGGCCGCGGAGATCTACGATACGATCCTGCGGATTCTTCAGATCGCCGCCGACCAGGGAATCCCCACGTACCGCGCGGCCGACCGGCTGGCGGAAGAACGCATCGCGGAAGCGAAGAAGAGGCAAAAGGCGTGACCGATACCCATCGATCGCTGGCGGAGGCCGATCCGACCATCCACCGACTCATCGATCAGGAAGAGGCCAGGCAGGAGTACGGTCTCGAACTCATCGCGAGTGAAAATTTCGTGTCGCACGCAGTGCTCGAGGCGATGGGGTCGATTCTGACTAACAAATACGCCGAGGGGTATCCCGGGGCTCGATACTATGGTGGGTGCGAGTTCGTCGATCAGATCGAGCAGATCGCGATCGATCGCGTCAAGGAGTTGTTCGGCGCCGACCACGCCAACGTACAGCCGCATTCCGGTGCGCAGGCCAACATGGCGGCGTATCACTCGGTGCTCAAGCCCCACGACACGTTGATGGGAATGATGCTCACGCATGGCGGGCACCTGACCCACGGGTCCAAGGTCAACGTGTCCGGAAAAATATTCAACGCCGTGCAGTACGGCGTCGTGGAGGCGACCGGGCTCATCGACTACGACCAGGTACGCGAGGTGGCTCAGGCCGAGCGTCCGAAACTGATCATTGCCGGTGGGAGCGCGTACCCGCGCATCATCGACTTCGCGGTGTTCGCGGAGATCGCGGCGGAGATCGACGCGGTGCTGCTGGTCGACATGGCGCACTTTGCCGGGCTCGTGGCGGGTGGTGTCTATCCGTCGCCGGTCCCGCATGCACACATCGTCACGTCAACGACGCACAAGACGCTGCGCGGTCCGCGTGGTGGGATCATTCTCTGCAAGGCGGACTTCGCCAAGCGAATCGACAAGGCGGTGTTTCCCGGAAACCAGGGTGGCCCCTTGGAGCACGTGATCGCGTCGAAAGCGGTCGCGTTTGGAGAGGCGTTGCAACCTGATTTTGCGACCTACGCGGCACAGATCGTCGCGAACGCGCAGGCCTTGGGTGAGGAGTTGGTCGATCGCGGGTACACGCTCGTGTCCGGAGGAACCGATTCCCACCTGATCCTGATGGATTTGCGGCCTCAGGGCGATCTGACGGGGAAGGCGGCCGAAGAGGCCTTGGGTGCGGCGGGCATTCACGTCAACAAGAACACGGTGCCGGGCGAGCCACGGTCGCCGTTCGTGACGAGCGGTTTGCGCATTGGAACACCCGCGCTGACCACTCGTGGGATGGGAGCCCAAGAGATGCGGCAAGTGGGGCGGTTGATCGATGAAGTGCTCAAGGCGCCCGACGAGGCGACGATTGAGCGGGTGCATCAATCGGTGCGTGAGCTTGCCGGGGCGTTTCCGTTGTATCGTCCGGCGGCCTCAACTGCTTGATTTCAAAGGGTTTGTAACAGGGTACTTGCCCCTTTCCGGGGCGCTTCCCACCTTAGTACGCTGTGTTTGAACTACAGTTGGCCGACGAGGTCATGTCCCGGATTCGGGCCATCGACGGAAAGTACCATGAGCGCGCGTACATCTTCGTGCTCGCGGCGCTGGAGTTTTGCCAGCAACACCGGGAAGAACGCGGCCACATCTCCGGGCAGGAACTGGCACGAGCCTGTCGTGATTTTGCAATGGAGCGGTTCGGCCTCACGGCACGGACGGTCCTTTGCCACTGGGGAATCGAAAAGACCGACGATATCGGGAGGATCGTCTACATCCTCATCGATGCCGAGCTACTCATCCAGCATCCGCAAGACCGGATCGAGGATTTCCTTCGAGTGTACGATTTTGAGAGGGAATTCGAGGCGGAGTATCCATGGGCGGGGGCCAAAGGCAGCCCCACGTTGTAGGCGAGCGGCAATCAGCCGAAGGGAAGGGAGGTCAGTATGGCGGAACAGCAATTCCCCGAATGTCTCAAGTGCCATAAGGGAGTATTGCTCCCACTGTCTGATTACGGACGGGACGGCGCCACGATTCACTACAAGGCGTGGGCGTGCTCGAACCCCGATTGTGGGTTCAACCTCCGGATCGACAACGGTGAGATCTCTTTGGGCAAAGTCATCGGGCAGAGTTTCAAGTAGGGCGAAGGTTGCAGGGCGAAGGTCGCAGGAAGTCGGCTCCTTCGCCCTCCGCCCTCCGTTCTTCAGCCTTCGACCTCATGATCATTCCCATACTCAATTCCGCTCAAGCCTCCGCATGGGATGAGTCTGCCCGGACGGAATCGTGTATTCCGAGCCGCGTTCTCATGGAGTCAGCGGGGCGCGCGGCGGCCCGCGTCATTGCCGCGACATTCCGATCTGAAATTTCCCAAGGGGTCATCGTTGCGGCCGGGCACGGCAACAATGGTGGTGACGGGTGGGTGGTGGCGCGAGCGCTCAATGCCGCGAGTGCTCGTGTGTCCGTGGCGGAGACGGCGAAGGAACGATCCCCGGACTGCGAAGCGAACCGTACTCTTGCGCGAGCCGAAGGGGTTGAGCTCATCAGTGGCGACGTGGGGTGGCCCGGCGGTGGGGTCGTGGTCGATGCCCTGTTGGGCACGGGTGCGAGCGGTGCGGTGCGAGGAGAGCTGGCCGGGTTGGCCGACCGGGTTGCAGAACACCCCGGCCCGGTTGTGGCCATCGACGGGCCGACCGGCCTAGATCTTTCGACCGGCGAGGCACACGGGCCCGTGCGGGCACATCTAACGGTCACGTTTGGCGGGCCTCGTCGTGGGCATCTGCTGGCTCGAGAGTGGTGCGGGCGGATCGTAGTAGTCGACATAGGATTCCCGGATCCCGCTCCTACATTGCCGGCGTTGTTCACCGACCGTGATGCGGCGAGTGTGCTGCCCCCGTTTGACGTTGCCATGCACAAAGGTGACCGTGGGCGGGTACTGGTGGTCGGGGGCGATGACGGGATGGCAGGAGCCGCCCTCCACGCCGCGTCGGCGGCCTTCGCGGCGGGCGCGGGCTTGGTCAAGATCGCGGCCGCCGCGAAAACCGCCGACGCGGCGCAGTCGCGGCTTCCGGATGCGCTCAGCCTGGTAACCGCCCTCGGACCGGAGTGCGAAGACGAGCTGCGCGAAGCGATTGCGTGGGCCGATGCGGTCGTACTCGGCCCGGGCCTGGGGCGCGGCGAAAAACGCGAAGCCTTCGTGGGCGAGGTGCTCGCGGCCAGCGAATGCCCTGTGGTCATCGATGCGGACGCGATACTTCCAGGGCGCAGTGCGAAGGGCGAAGGGCGAAGGGTGTTTACTCCACACCTCGGCGAGTTTAGGTCAGCCTTCCCTGAACTCGCGGAAGAGATGACGCGCGACCGCTTTGCGGTCGCCGAAGCCGCGGCGGAACTGTTTCATGGCAACCTTCCCGACTTCCCGTCTTCCAGCCCTACCGTCTTGCTAAAAGGGGTCCCCACGCTCATCGCCCAACACGGTCACCCACTGCGTGTCGTGGCGACCGGAAACCCAGCGTTGGCCACCGGCGGGAGCGGCGATCTGCTGGCCGGGTTCATCGGCGCATACCTGGCGCGGGGGCTCAGCGATCGGGATGCCGCAGCACTCGGCGCATACACGCTAGGGCGGGGGGCCGAACTCGCCGCCGAGCATCATACGGTCCGCGCGACGCGGCCCGCGGACGTGTTGGCGGCGCTGCCGGAGGTGTGGCGGATGTTGGAGCGGGGGGCGCCGGTCGAGCCGCCGGTGTTGTGCGAGCTTCCTGTCCCGGCGTTGGTGTGACGGGAGGGGAAGGGGGAAACGGGAAAAGAGAAGGGGAAAAGCGAAGCGGGCCCTTCCTAATCTCGATGTGGAGTAACCCTTCCCCTTTACCCTTTCCCCTTTCCCCGCGCTGATGCACACTCCTCTTGCCTCCGGTCTCGAATTCGAGATGATTGCGCGGGTCTGGCGCTCACTAGGCGACCGTCAGGCGGCAACCGGTGACGATTGCACCTTCATCACGGTCGGGACCGAACAACTTGCGGTGACCTCGGACATCATGATCGAGGGTACGCACTTCAGGCGGGGGTGGATGTCGATGGAGGAGATCGGGTGGCGTGCCACGACTGCTTCGCTTTCGGATGTTGCGGCCGTCGCGGGTGAACCCATTGGGGTGATGGTGAGCGTCGGCGTGAACGAAGAATGGCCGGCGGATTGGACGACCGAGTTGATGGATGGCGTTGGCGCTGCCGCCGCAGCGGTAGGCGCCAAGGTTTTGGGTGGTGATCTCGTCCGATCGGATGTGCTTGTGGTCGATGTCTTTGCGCTGGCGCGAGCCAAGGCTCCCGTCACTCGAAGTGGGGCGAGCGTTGGAGACGGGATCTACGTGACTGGCACGCTCGGCGGGCCGGCAACCGCGTTGGCCTGTTGGATGCGGGGCGAAGAACCTGACCGAGATGCGCGTGAGCGGTTTGCGCGGCCCGCCGCGCGCGTCGAAGAGGCGGCGTGGCTCAAGGCGGTGGGTGCGTCGGCCATGATCGATGTCAGCGATGGTGTTCTGGCCGACGCGGCGCATATTGCCCGCGCGTCGAACGTCGCGTGCGAAATCGATGCCGATCGCGTTCCCGTGCATGCGGCGGCGACACCAGATCAGGCCATGACTGGAGGAGAAGAGTTTGAGCTGCTCGTCACCCTACGAGAAGTCGACCCGGCCGACGTTACCCTGCAGTTCAGAGATCGGTTCGGCCTCGAGTTGACCCAAATTGGGCAGTGTTCGGGCGGTGAGGGTGTGCGGTTGGTCAAGGGTGGAGATCCCATACCGACACCTGAAGGCTTCAAGCACTTTCATTCATGATTCGTACGCTCTGGTACCTTGCGGTTCTCGTCGTCGGGACGTTCTGGTGGGGAAGTCGTGTGGTCGTCGCGTCGCTGTTGCGTATTCCCCACCGTCCCGGAGGGGTGTACGACCAGGCTCCGGGCGGGTGGTCCCAATTGCAATTGAGTGCGGCGGGGGTGAAGGTGACCGTCGAGGGTCTGGAGCATATTCCCAAGGATCAGCCGGTGGTGTTCGTGTCGAACCATCAATCGTGGTTCGACATTATTTCGTTGGCGGCCAATCTGCCGGGGTATCCGCGGTTCGTATACAAGAAGGAAATGGCCAAGATCCCGATTCTGGGTGAGGCGTTGAAGCGCGCCGGCCATATTCTGATCGACCGGCAGAACCGGCAGCGGGCCTTCGAAGCGTACGAAGAGGCCGCCAGGGTCATCAGTGAGGGGATGAGCGCGGTGGTCTTTCCGGAAGGAACTCGCAGCCGGACAGGTGAGCTGTTGCCGTTTAAGAAGGGACCGTTCGTCTTGGCAATCGCATCGCAGGTGCCGCTGGTGCCGGTGTACTGTGCGGGCACGTTCGGTATCATGCCCAAGGGGACGATGCGGGTGCGTCCACTCCCGGTGACCCTGCGTCTCGGTGAGCCGATCGAGACCAAGGGGCTGACCTACGACGATCGGGAAGACCTGTTGCAACGGACCCGCGCCGCCATCGTAGCGCTGCGCGATGCAGGAGATTCGAACGACAAGAAATAACGAGCGTCACTTACTTCAGGGGTGATCCATGCGGGCCAGTACAACGCAGCAGCGATTTGCCAAGACGTTTCTCCTTGTTCTCGCCATTGGTATCTCGCTCGTCTTCTTCTTCATGATTCGTCGTTTCCTCGTGGCCGTGCTCTTGGCGGCCATCTTCAGTGGGATGTCACAACCGGTGTATCGGCGTCTCGAAAAGCTCTTTCGCGGCAACCGCAAGCTGGCGTCCGTGTCGACCGTTCTGCTGGTGCTGCTGCTCATCATCCTACCGCTTGCGGGTTTCTTGACCATCGTCGCGTCACAGGCCGTGTCCGTGACGAACTCGGTCCGGCCGTGGGTCGAGCAACAGATCCAGGAACCCGATCAACTCGATCGCCTACTCGAACGGATTCCATTCTTGGATCAACTTGCTCCGTACACCGATCAGATTGCGGTCAAGATCGGTGAATGGGCCGGCAACGTGGGGAACTTTCTCATCAGCAATGTCGCCAACTTCACGGCTGGGACCGTAGCGTTCTTCCTACACATGTTCATCATGCTGTACGCCATGTTCTTCTTCCTTTTGGACGGCCGGTCGATGCTGGACAAGATCCTCTACTACATCCCGCTCGGTCCGAAGGAAGAGGAACAGATGGTGGCCCGGTTTGTGAGCGTGACACGCGCGACGATCAAGGGCTCGTTGATCATTGGCATTGTCCAAGGCACACTCGCCGGTGGTGCCTTGCACCTCGCGGGCATCGGGGGGGCGGCGTTCTGGGGCACGATCATGGCGGTATTGTCGATCATTCCGGGCGTGGGTACTGCGCTAGTGTGGGTTCCGGCTGCGATCTACTTATTCGCAACCGGGCACACCATGGCCGCCATCTTGCTCTCCGTTTGGTGTATCGCGGTCGTCGGCACGGTCGACAACGTATTGCGACCGTGGTTGGTGGGCCGAGACACCAAGATGTCGGATCTGTTGATCCTGCTGAGCACGCTTGGCGGCCTCCTCATGTTCGGGGCGCTCGGCATCATCATAGGGCCGATCGTCGCCGCCCTGTTCGTGACGATCTGGGAACTGTATGGGGTGGCGTTCAAGGATTGGCTTCCGGAAGTGGCAGAGGGGCGGTAGGGGACAGGGGGGACAGGAGGGACAGGAGGGACAGGGTATATTTCATAGGGCATCGGCTATCGACTGATAGAGGATAGATGACAACCATCATAGAGATTCTCGGCCGCGAAATTCTCGACTCCCGAGGTAACCCCACCGTCGAGGCGGAAGTGCAGTTGGTGAGTGGGGCAGTGGGGCGGGCTGCGGTACCGAGTGGAGCGTCGACCGGTGAGCACGAAGCGGTCGAATTGCGCGACGGTGACGCGGAGCGCTACGGTGGGAAGGGCGTGCTCGAAGCCGTAAGCCGCATCAACGAGACGATCGGTCCCAAGCTCGAGGGGATGGACGCACTCGACCAGATCGCGATCGACTATGAGATGATCGAGTTGGATGCGACGCCCAACAAATCCAACTTGGGTGCGAATGCTATTCTTGCCGTGTCGCTGGCGACGGCGCGCGCGGCTGCGGCCGACCGTGGTCTCCCGTTGTACCGGTACCTCGGCGGGCCCATGGCGCACGTCATTCCCGTGCCGATGATGAATATTCTGAACGGCGGCGCACACTCGTCGAACAATGTCGATGCGCAGGAGTTCATGATCGTGCCGGTGGGCACCGATGAGTTCGAAGAGGGGCTGCGGATGGGTGTCGAGGTGTTCCACGCCCTCAAGAAAGTGCTGAGCGCAAAGGGGCTCCCGACTGCCGTCGGTGATGAAGGTGGCTTCGCACCGATGTTGCCGAGTAACGAGGCCGCGTTGGATGCCGTCGTCGAAGCTATCGAAGCCGCCGGGTATCGACCCGGACAAGACCTGGCTATCGCGCTGGACGTTGCCGCGGCCGAACTCTTCGACAACGGTGAGTACGTGTTCAAGAAGGGAGACGGATCGAGGCGGAGCGCGGAGGATCTGATCTCTCTGTACGGGGAGTGGTGCGACAAATACCCCATCGTCTCGATCGAAGACGGACTCGGCGAGGACGATTGGGAAGGGTGGGCCAAGTTGACGGAGGCGCTGGGTGACCGGGTGCAGTTGGTGGGTGACGATCTCTTCGTGACCAATACCGATCGGCTTGCGGACGGTATTCAGAAAGACGTCGCCAATGCGATTCTCATCAAGGTGAACCAGATCGGCAC
The DNA here is from genome assembly GCA_039656555.1 of Gemmatimonadota bacterium. GTDB lineage: Bacteria > Gemmatimonadota > Gemmatimonadetes > Gemmatimonadales > GWC2-71-9 > CAMYLY01. The sequence goes on from JBDHLU010000032.1 coordinate 22,953, forward strand.
GCTCACCGAGACCATGCAGTGCATCGAACTCGCCAAGGCCAACTCGTATGGCACCGTCATCTCACATCGATCGGGTGAAACCGAGGACACGTTCATCGCCGACCTCGCGGTCGCGACCGGTGCCGGCCAGATCAAGACCGGAAGTGCATCGCGCACCGACCGCGTTGCCAAGTACAACCAGCTCCTTCGGATTGCCGAAGAACTTGGCGAGTTCGCGCTCTACCCCGGTCCGGAGATGTTCGCCGAGTGACCGTACCACGCCTGCTTGGCGGATTGGCCTTCGGGGGCGGGCTCCTGTTCGCGTTCATGGGGGGAGAGTACAGCACCTTCGATTGGTTGACATTGCGGCAAGAGATCGCGGTGGAGCGGGAGGCAATCGCCGGGCTCAAGGTGGAGGTGGATAGCCTCTCGGCATGGGCCATCGCCATCGAGACCGATTCGGCAACACAGGAACGGGTGGCGCGGGAGCACTACGGAATGCTCAGGGAAGGGGAGCACGCGTATCTCGTGGTTCCAGTGGAGAGGTGAGTGCCGATAGCCGATGGCCGATGGCCGTGTAGGGGTAGAGAACGTGGCTGGTCCCAGCTATTTTCCTCCGTCCGATGCGCTATCGGCAATCGGCCATTGGCTGCAGTTCGGCGGGGTAGCTCAGCTGGTTAGAGCAGCGGAATCATAATCCGCGTGTCGGGGGTTCGAGTCCCTCCCCCGCTATTACATAAGTCGTTGTGCTGAGGCCACCTAAACCTTAGGCTGGCCTCATCTTTTTGGGTTGGCTGCCCTGACTGTGGGCCAGACAGTGGATGTGCTAATCCAACGCTCACGTCACGCGCTCCTCAGCAGCACATCAGCCATGAGCTTGGCCGCTTCGCCACGATCCCGCTGTTTCGCGTAGCGCCGCGTTATAGAGGACCCGATTTCATTGGACAGTGAATAGGCATTAGTCTGAGGGGTTCAGATAAGAGGGGCCATGTTCATGTCCAAGGTGCAGGAGAGCGAGGAGTCGTTGCCGGAGCG
>JBDHLU010000033.1:0-23816 GCA_039656555.1 Gemmatimonadota bacterium
TATAGCACCGACGACATGGGCCGACTCTCGATTAAGTGGGACAAGGTGCTGCGGCTTTGGAGTACCTTCTTCTTCGAGGTCGAGATGTCGGACGGGCGGAAATTCTTCGGATCTCTGTCCATTCCCGATCGCGACTCGGTGATCGTTGTGTCGTTGCTCCGGGAAGACACCTTGGACGTCTGGGATGTAGTCGAAATAACGCCGATCAAACGGACTTTCTTATCGAGGCTGAATGGGTTCTTCGACTTAGGCTTCACGTTCGCCCGTGCGAACGGTGCGCTCACGCTCAACACCAACGGGGAGGTGGTGTACCGCGGTGAGCGGGCTGCCCTTGGCATCGACTACAATACCTACGTACAACAACAGGACAGTGTCGCCAAAACCACGCGAATCGGTGTCACGTTAAAGAGCGACTATTTCTTCAAGCAGCGCTGGGCGCTGTCAGCGTCGTTCGGATTGCAGTCGAACGACGAATTGGGTCTGGAACTTCGGCGCTCGTTGATAGCGTCGCTCAATCGCTCGATCGTTCATACGAACAGGGTCGAGTTCCGAGGCGGTCTCGGGCTCACGCGCACGAACGAGGATTTTGCGACATCGGATACCACCACTATCAACGTGGAGGGACTCATCACCGCCGGTTTCGACTGGTTCAAATATGATTCTCCCAAGCTCGATCTCAACACGACATTGGACCTGTTTCCGAGCCTCACGACGAAGAACCGGATCCGTATCGAGTATTCCATCCGCTCGGATTACGAGTTGTTGAACGACTTCACGGTGGGTCTCCAGTTTCGGTACTCGTTCGACAGCAAGCCTCCCAATGTGGACCTGACCCGTACCGACTATACGGTTTCGTTCACGATTGGGTGGAAGTTCAATAGATAGGGCCGTCAATCGTCAAACGTCAATTGTTGACCGCTGACCATCGACCATCGGCTATCGGCTCTTCCCGAAGCGATCCGTAAGTTGGTTAGCAACAGATAGTTAGAGCGCACAAATCTCCTCTCCCCCAACCCCCTCCTCCCCAACGCAACCCTCTTCCCCCACCTTGTGTCTATCAACCAGAACAAAGCTCGAGACTCGAGGGACTGGGTGGACGAATTACAGATGGTCGCCGGCGTGCGAGCCGGCGATGCGGTAGCGGAACGGGCGTTGTACGAGGCCAACGTGGACCGGGTCTTTCGCCTCGCCTACCGCATGACCGGTGATGAAGACCAGGCGCGCGAATTCGCGCAGGACACGTTTGTCCGCGTCTTCGAACGTATTGACCAGTTCCGCGGTGAAGCGGCTTTGAGCACTTGGATACGAGCAATAGCAATGACTGTGATTCTGAACGGACTGAGAAAAGTGAAGCGGTTTCGCCAGCGCGAAGCCGATCTCGAAGCGGCGGCAGGAATCGGCGCGCACGATCGGCATGCAGAGCCGGATCTCAAAGAGCGGTTGCGTGCGGCGGTGGAGTCGTTGCCCGAGAAATACAAGGCCGTGTTTGTGATGCACGATGTTGAGGGATACACGCACGAGGAGATTGGCGCCGCGCTGAAGATGCCGACAGGTACGTCCAAGGCGCAGCTATCGAGAGCACGCGCGAAACTGCGGCAGTCCCTCGTGGAGTTTGCAGGAGAGATGGCCACATGACTGATGACAGATTTGACAAGGCGTTGAAGGAAATGGCCGAGGAGTACAACGAGCCTCCCGCGACCCCGCGAGAGGAAATGTGGGCGCATATCCAGACGCTTCGACTCCAGCGCCATCGTCAGCAGCGATCGCGTTTGATGCGTCTTGGCGGGTGGAGCGTCGGGATTGCCGCCGCGTTGGTGATTGGTGTGGGGATCGGGCGTCGGAGCCAGCCGGATACTCCGGTGACTCCCGACACGGTGATGGCGTTCGGCGAGACCGATGACGCGACCGACCTCTATCAGTTCGCTGCCACGCAACACCTCGCGCAGGTGGAGGTGTTCCTCACGATGTTCCGGGTGGACGCGAGTGGCGGCCGTCCGGTGGAAGAGTCTGGTGTCGCAGCGACGGATCTGCTGTCCACCACTCGCCTGTACTTGGATTCCCCGGCGTCGGAGAACGCGCAACTCCGAAACCTGCTCGAGGACATCGAGTTGGTGCTGGCGCAGATAGCGCAACTCACGCGGGACAATACTGAAGAACTGACTTTGATCGACGAATCGATCGAACAAAATGGCGTACTGCTTCGTCTCCAGTCGGTTGTGGGAGCCGACGGACGGGTGGGCGCGCAAGGAGCACTGTGATGATGAAGCGTTCAATGATCGTACTGATGCTGACCACCGTGGGCATGGCGGGTTTCCGATCTGCCGAGGCCCAGAGCCGGCTGGTCGAAGTGGAGGCGTCGGTCCCTTGGGCGGAGGTGAGCTTCGCCGAACTCGAGGCGAGCCTCATGTACCTGCGTTCGGCGCAGGATTCCGTCGACGAGTTGTACCGTCGAGCGCGGCGCGCGCTGAATGGCGGTGCGTATTTGGATGCCGCGAGTGTGTTCCGGGCGATCTATCGCGACCATCCGCGTCACGAATACGCTGCTGCTTCGATGTATTGGGAGGCGTATTCGCGCTATCGGACCCGGTCGACGCAGGAACTCGACCATGCGCGGCGCGTCATCATCCAGCTCCAGCGCCAACACCCCGATGCGCGCGAAATCGGTGAAGCAGAACAGCTCGCCGTACGAATCCAGGGCGAGTTGGCCCGTCACGGTGACGCGCAAGCTGCGGAGAGCGTTGCGCGCGCGGCCGCGCCTCCGACGCCGCCGGATGCCCCGAGGCCTCCGCGCGCGCAGGGGCAGCAGGCGAACGATGATATTCGCGTAGCGGCGCTCAACGCACTCATGCAGATGGACCCCGAGAAGGCGCTCCCGATCCTCCAGAAGGTGTTGGAAGATCGAAGCGGATCGGCGGAATTTCGGGCCAAGGCGGTCTTCATCGTGTCGCAGACCGGGGCTGACGAGACGGCGGACATTCTGCTCGACGTCGCGCGGAGTGATCCGGATAGTGAAGTGCGGGCCCAGGCCGTGTTCTGGCTATCACAGGTGGGAGGCGCACGGGCAGTTGGCGCGCTCGACTCGATCTTGAACGAAACGGACGATCCGATAGTTCAGGAGAAGGCGATCTTCGCGCTTTCGCAGCACAGCTCGGATCAGGCCGGTGCGGCACTGCGGAGCTTCGTGCGCCGGGATGACGCGCCACCGGAGTTGAGAGAAAAAGCGATCTTCTGGCTCGGGCAACATCAGGCACCCGAGAACCATGTGTTTCTTCGTGAACTCTACACGTCGTTGGAGTCTACGGAGCTCAAGGAACGCGTGCTCTTCGCTGTTGCGCAGAACCACGCACCCGAAAATGGCGCCTGGTTGATGGAGCGGGCGATAGATCAGTCGGAATCCATCGAGCTCCGCAAGCGCGCTCTGTTTTGGGCGGGTCAGGCGGGAGACTTGGACGTGGCCCAGCTGGATCGGTTGTACAGCACCATGGACGATGAAGAAATGCGCGCGCAGGTGATCTTCGTCGCGTCGCAACGAAACGACCCGGCCGCCGTCGATTTGTTGATGCGAATCGCGGAGAACGATCCAAATGAGGAACTGCAATCCAAGGCGGTATTTTGGCTCGGACAAACTGGCGATCCGCGGGTGCCGGAGTTCTTGCTCAATCTGATCAACCGGCCCGACGCATGAGGAGGGCCGTCAGGTGGTCCGTGACTCTCGCCATCGCAGTATCCACTTCTGTGACGATGGTGGACTGGGCTGCGGCTCAGTCCATCGGCTCTCGGGTGGCGAGCGCGAACGATGGTGTCGTGATGATGAGCTTTGCGGCGCGCGAAGGGGTGTGTGGCAACGGTCGCAACATCCAAATGCGCAATCGTCATGATATGGACGATTACTGGGAAGACGATTGTGAACCCGGCCCCGTTCGTGTGCTCCTCGAGGTTCGAAACGGTGAAATCACAGACATCGATACTTACGTGGGTGGCCGCTGGCGGTCAGGGGCGACCGCGACCGATTTGGGAACCGTGAGCGCTCCCGCCGCCGCCGACTATCTCTTGTCTCTGGTCACCACCCTCCCGGCCAATGTGGCGAAGGACGCCATCTTTCCGGTGTTGATCGCCGACAGTGTGGAAGCCTGGCCGGATCTATTGCGCATCGCGAAAGACGAGTCCATGTCACGCGAGGTCCGAAAGAGTGCCGTTTTTTGGGTGGGCCAAGCGGCAACCGAAGAGGCGGTCCGCGGTTTGGCCGATATCGTCGATGAAGATGCCGGAGACCTCGAGGTGAAGGAACATGCGGTCTTTGCACTGTCACAGATGGACAACGACAAGTCGGTACCCATCCTGATCGGAATTGCGCGGACGCACGAAAGCCCGGCGGTGCGGAAGCGGGCGATGTTCTGGCTCGGGCAAAGTGAAGATCCGAGGGCTCTCGAGCTTTTCGAGGAAATCCTGCTCCGTCGACCGTAGCCACGCGCTTGCTTGTCTCGCATCGGTTGATAAGACTTCTCTGATGCACCAACGCTCCCAACCCCGTGCAGTCGTTCTTCTCGTCGTTCTTCTTGCCGCAGCCCACCTGAGCTGTGCGGTCAATCCGGCCACTGGTGCACGCGAATTCATGCTGGTGTCCGAGGGACAAGAAATTGCCATGGGCCGGAATGCCGATCCTCAGATCGTGGCGGCGTATGGTCTCTATCCCGATTCGGGGATGCAGCGATACCTCCGCGGGATTGGCGAAGAGCTTGCCGCTCTCTCTGAGCGGCCGCATTTGCCTTGGACGTTCCGTGTGCTCGATGACGCCACCGTCAACGCCTTCGCGCTTCCGGGGGGTTACAACTACATCACCCGCGGCATCATGGCGTACTTCGAATCGGAAGCCGAGTTGGTGTCGGTGATGGGGCACGAACTGGGGCACGTGACTGCCCGGCATGGCGCGCACCAGATGAGTCAGCAACAACTGGCATCGATCGGGCTCGTTGCGACGGCGGTGTTGCTTCCGGAGAATCTCCAGGGGTTCATGGGCCTGGCCGCCGCGGGCGTCCAGATCATGTTCTTGAAGTTCTCGCGGAGTGACGAGAGCGAGGCCGATATGCTGGGCCTCAGGTATATGTCGGCCGCGCGTTACGCCCCCTATGAAATGCCGAACGTGTACGAGATGTTGAATTCGGTGAGTATGGCAGCCTCCGGTGGAGAACGGTTGCCGACCTGGCTCTCGACGCACCCCAATCCGGTTGATCGTGGAGAACGGATTCTGGAACTCATCGATGCCCAGCCAAGGCCGTTGGGCACCATCGTGCGCCGGAGCGAATACCTGGCACGTTTGGAAGGGATGACCTTCGGCCAGAACCCGAGAGAGGGGTTCTTCCGAGAACAGCTGTTTCTCCATCCCGAATTGGCTTTCCAACTCTTGTATCCCGCAGGTTGGGCGACGCAAAACCAACGTTCCATGGTTGCCGCCCAGAGCTCCGAAAAAGACGCGATAATGATGCTGACGCTAGTGGATGATGCCGCGTCGGCACAGTCGGCCGCGACGGCGTTCTCCACCCAAGAAGGTTTGCAGAGTGGCACGGTAGCGCGGCGCACCATCAACGGCTTCGTGGTCGCGTCGGTGAGGTTTGAAGCAACCCTGCAGGACGGGACGCTGGCCGGTGAGGCCTATTTCATCGAATTTGACGGCAGCATCTTCCGAATTATGGGCTACTCGACGCCGGCGGCGTGGCCAGGATACGAAACGGTCTTCCGGCGTTCAGCCCAATCGTTCGATCGGCTGACGGATCCAAGCGCGTTGAATGTCCAACCACTCACGTTGACCATCGTCACGACAGACCGCGCCATGACGCTCGAGCAGTTCTCGGCTCGGTATTCATCGGAGGTCGACATCGATCAACTGGCACTCCTCAACCGGCGGGGTCGCGGAGAGACGATCCCCGCCGGTACCAGGCTGAAGCGCGTGGTCGGAGGTCCGGTCCGCTAGTCTTCGAGTTCGAGATCCACGGCAATTCCGCCCACGAAGCCGGCGATGATGTTGTAGAACCAGCACGCGATCGCCGTCGCTACCCACCCAAAGGCGGCGTACAGTGGGGGGACAAAGAACAGCGCGGCCCCACTGAGCCAGGCCATTCCAGTGTCATCGCCCATGTCCGGCAGCATGCTGGCAAACATGAAGAAGGGGACAAGGAAGATGATCGTCATGACGAAGTACATCATGGCGGCCATGTTGGCGGTCTGGATGACTCCAAAGCGTCGTACGCGATGCATGAGGCCCCCTTTGAGAGGAGAGTGCGGGGCTAACATGGGATTCTCAGGTGTTTCGCGCAAACGCGATTAGATGTCGATGCCGTCGGGTTCCGGGTATTCGATCAAGTCGTGCGGAAGCGTACCGCGAGGTGACCGCAGAAAGATGAACGGTGTGTGGTAGAGGAAGTTCGACACGCGCGACGTGTAGATGTCGGCGTACCGTTCGACCTGCCGAGCCAGGTAACTCTTGTCGTTGCCGGCCCGCATGAGCAGGCCCCACCGCTCGTTGCTCAGGTGCCCTGCCTCGGTCGCCAGTGGGGCGATCTCCTCGTCGAGTACTGAAATGCGTCCCCGAACGCCGGCCAGTTGGCGGTCGATACCCTTGCGCCCATTGGCCTCCTTGGATTGTCGAGCGCGCTGCAACGCCAGGCGGAGTTGATAGGACTCGAACTCGAGTTGTTCCTTCTCGTGCATCAGTTGCGCAAGTCGGAGCTGTTTGTCCTGGAACTCGCGGGTGTGTTGCAGTTCGGCCTCTAATTCATAAAGCACGAGCGCCGTTCGCCAACGGAGCACATCCTTCGTCACGTGCACGTCGGCAAACATGTGGTCCCCGACGTAGAGAATCTCGTCGCCCGACATTCCCAGGTGGTCTTCGACCGTGCGAGCGTTGCCACCCAGGTAAATCCCGTCGCTATCGATGCCCGTCGGCGCTGGGCGCAGCAAGCCTTCCTCGTCCGTAACGTGGAAGATCGGGTTCTGATGCACGAAGAACGCCGGCTTCCGTGCGGCAACGATCGTGAGGTCGAAGAGGTCGCGCCACGTAGTGCCGGGCGGTAGGAACCGGTCGAACGCATACGTCATCATGGCGCTCGCGTATCCCCATTCGGAGTTCGTGATCAGCAACAACTTCTTTCCCGCTGCGCGTTGATCGAGCAATGTTTGTGGTACATCGGGATCGAGTTGAACGAAACGGTCGGGGTCGGCGATGACCTTTGCTTTGAGGTCGCCCTCGATGTGCGTCTCGTCGAAGGACGTGCGTACGATCCGGTGAAGGTCTCCATACCCAATGGGACCCTCGATGACACCGGCGTCTAGCAAGTCGACCAGCTGCATGTAGATGCAGGCTTCGGAGAGGGAGAACAACGTATTCAGGAATACCCACCGATCCTCTTCGAGGTCGACCAGCGTGCGCCCGTACAACTGGCGTTGATCCTCGAACGCCATCGGGGCGGTTCCGTGAGACGCACCCTTGACGTACCCGAATCGATTGGCCTTGAGCAGATTGCCTCGTTCCAGATCGATCACCAGGCCGCGGATCACGAGGTCCGGGTCGAAATCCAGATCGGCGATCGGCCACCCGAGTGAGAGCAACTTGTCCTTGACGTATTGGTACGCCGCCCGTTCCCACTCCTCGATGTGATAGTGGACGAGCGTGTAATCCATGTCGTATCCGATGGCGCGGATAGCACGCATGTTGAGCGTGCGGTTACAGTAGATCCCGTGCTCGGCGGGTGGTCTTTCGAAGCTCGTTTCAGGCATCGTTGATCCGGGCCGATACGAAATGGTTTAGTGGGCCGCTACCAGAACCCAGCGTCGGGGCAGTCGCAATGGCGGCATGGACGAAATCTAAGCCACGCTCGACTGACGCTTCCAGGTCGTGACCGAGGGCAAGGTAAGCCGTTACGGCAGCGGACAGCGTACACCCGGTACCGTGCGTCGAACGTGTGTCTATACGTGCGTGTTCGAAGCGTCGTACACCTTCTCTAGTAACAAGCACGTCGACCACGGTCGCGCTTTCTATGTGTCCTCCCTTGATCAATGCTGCGCCTGCACCCCGGGCGACGAGATCGGCCCCTGCTGACTCCATGGTAGCTACATCGTACACCTCCCGCTCTACGAGCACCGCCGCCTCGTCGGTGTTTGGTGTAATCAGCGTGGCGAGCGGAAGTAGCCGGGTCGCGATTTGCTGTTCGGCATCTCGTGCCAAGAGGCGGTCGCCCGAGGTCGCGATCATGACCGGGTCGAGCACGTAGTTTTCCAAGCCATGATCGACAATCGCTTGGCCCACGGTCTCGACCAGAGCGGCCGTTGCCAACATCCCCGACTTGAATGCGTGCGGTGTCAGATCTCCGGCTACCGCATCGATCTGCGCGCGGACGGAATCATCGGGGACGATATGGACCGCGGTCACGCCAAGCGTATTCTGTGCGGTGATGGCCGTGACGACCGACGTACCAAACACGCCGAACTGATGAAACGTTTTGAGGTCGGCCTGAATGCCAGCGCCACCACCAGAATCGGATCCGGCAATCGTGAGTGCGATCTGCATTTCGACTTGTTCGAAGTCAGAGTAAGTTGACGCCGTCCATGGGATCTAATCTGCTATCACTCGCCCGCGATCTCCAACGCCGGAAGGCTCGCCGTAGGAGGGGGGCGACTGTCATCGAGGGCGTACGCCTCGTCGAGGAAGCGCTGGCGGCCGATGTCACCATGCGGGGCGTGCTCGTCCAAGACGCGTTCGGCAGCGACCCGCGCACCGCCACACTACTGCGGAATTTGGCCGATCGCGGCGTCCTGGTACAGGAGATTTCGGCCCGCGAGTTGGAGCAAATCGCCGATACCAAGACGCCACAGGGGATCGTCGCGATCGTCGAGACCGCTTGGGCCACGCTCGAGGACGTCGTTCCGGCTGCGCGCGGGCCAGTCCTGGTGCTCGATGCCGTCCAGGACCCCGGCAACGTCGGCGCGCTGCTGCGCACTGCCTGGGCGCTTGGGGCATCGGGTGCCATTGCACTCGATGGCACGGCTGACATCACCAATCCCAAGGTGTCGCGGGCTGCTATGGGTGCGACCTTTCGTTTCCCGGTCGCGACGGCCACACTGGGTGAATTCATGCAATGGGCCCGAAAGCACGAGGTACGTCTGTGGGTGGCCGATACGGAAGGCGCTCCCCTCACCAAGCTCGCGATACCGGAGAAACTGGCGGTGGTGGTTGGCAATGAAGGCGCCGGCATTCGTCCTGGATTCGAGGACGTGGGCTTTCAACGCGTGGCAATCCCGCTCAGCAGGGGTGTGGAGTCGTTGAATGTGGTCGTGGCCGCCGGAATCGTGCTCCATCGGGTGATGCATGCCTGATTGGGTTCTTCTCGTCTTCTCGGGTGCTCTCGGGGCCGTTGTGGGGAGCTTTCTCAACGTGTGCATACTCCGATTGCCGGCCGAGGAATCGTTGCTGTTTCCGGGGTCCACGTGCCCGGGCTGCAAGAAGCCGATTGCTTGGTATGACAACGTGCCGATTCTCTCGTGGATCGTGCTCGGTGGAAGGTGCCGGAACTGCAAGGCTTCCATCTCGGCCCAATACCCCTTCATCGAAGCGCTGACAGCCATCATCTGGGTGGCGGCGGCCTGGTACTACGGGCTTAACCCAACGGGCGTGGCTGGCGCGTTGCTGGGCACCGTTCTGCTGGGAATCACGGTGACCGATGGGCGGCACATGGTCATTCCCCACGAGTTCACCTTCGGCGGCCTTGCGATCGGACTCGTCATCGCGGCGGTTCAGGGGTGGGGTACTCTGGTGACCGCACTCATCGGGGCTGCCGTGGGGTTTGGGCTCATCTGGGTGGTCGGCACTGTCGGTACCTGGGCGCTGAAAAAGGACGCGATGGGCGGTGGCGACCTCTGGATGATGACGATGGTTGGGGCCTTCGTCGGTTGGTCGGGAGTGATCCTCACGGTGTTTTTGGGAGCTTTCTTGGGGACGCTCGTCTTCGGGCCCGTGGCGCTCTTCAAGAAGGAGCAGGGGCTTCAGTTGCCCTTCGGCGTCTTCCTCGCGGCTGCCGCCGCCATCACGTTTGTCATCGGGGACACCATCTGGGCGTGGTACCTCGGAACTCTCTTTGGTTCCCCCTAGAGAACCCGTTCAACCTTTTTGGCCGGACCGATATCCAATGAAGTGCATGGACCATTCGGATGGTGTAGGGTGGACGCTCTGAAGCAGCGTCAGGCACCCTCGGCGAGTGACGCGGAAACAGCCGACGTCGCGCTGGCTGCGGCTGGTGACGCTCAGGCCTTCGAGCGCCTTTACCGGGCCCATCTGGCCCGCGTGTCTTCGCTGGCCCGTCGCATGATGGGGCACGAAGACGCCGACGAGGCGACGCAGGACGTGTTCGTCCGGGTTTGGCAAAAGCTCGGGACCTTCCGGGGCGAATCGGCCTTCGGGACCTGGCTCCACCGGCTGGCGATCAACGTACTGCTGGCGCGGCGGGCCAACCGGGGCAAGCGCGAAGAACGGTTTGTGAGCGACGACGTGTTGGAGCACAGGGGGCGAGGCCCCGGATCACCCGAGCTCCGCGTCGATTTCGAAGGTGCGATGGCGCGGCTGCCCAAAGGGGCGCGCGAGGTGTTTGTCCTCCACGACGTCGAGGGCTACAAACACCGAGAGATCGCCGAGTTGTTGGGTGTGACATCGGGAACGTCAAAGGCGCAGTTGCACAGGGCTCGCATGGCACTGCGCCGGTACATCGAGAGGTAGAGGATCGTGATGAAGGACCCATGGACTGACAGACTTTCGGAATACGTCGACGGCACACTCGGCGAGGATGACCTGATGGCGCTTGTTGAGCACCTCCACAACTGCGGCGCGTGCCGGGTCACGATCGACGAGTTGCGTGCCGTGGTGGCCACAGCGACTACGCTGGAAGATCGCGAGCCCGAAACCGATCTATGGCCCGGCATTGCCGATCGAATCAGGGCAGCCCATACGGGTGAGACGCCGGTGGTCGCTCTTGCTGCTCGCCGTCGGTTCACGTTCACGGTGCCGCAGCTTGCGGCAGCCGCGGGGGTGCTGCTGATGGCGGGGGCGTCGGCCACGTTCCTGGCGGTCCGAAGCACCGGTCCGGCCGGCGATCCCGAAATCCAAGCGGCAATACCGGCCAACCCCGAGTTCTTGCCGGCTGGGATGGTCGCTGGGGGTGTTCCATACGAGACCGCAGTTGCGGAATTGGCAGAGGCGCTCGAAGAGCACAGTGTGGCCCTAAATCCGGCCACGGTGATGGTGCTGGAGCGCAGCCTGGCGGTGATCGATTCGGCGATCGCGGAGGCACAAGCAGCGCTCCGGCAGGAGCCAAATGACCAATACTTGAACGCGCATCTCGCGCATTCGAAACAACGGAAGCTGGAGCTCCTCACTCGCGCGGTGAATATCGCGACGGCGTCGAGTTGAGCCGGCTCGTAAGGGTGATCTAATGTTGAATGTGTTTGCGGTGGCGGCGGTAATGACCGTCGCGGTGCAGGAAACCGATACGACGTTTGCTGTTGCGGAGAACGCTCGACTCGACTTGACAGTGATGCGTGGTGAGGTCGTGATCAGGACGTGGGAACGAAACGAGATACGAATCATCGCCGACCATTCGCGCTCTGCCCACTTGGATGTGTCGGGAAGCCCTAGTTCCGTTCGCGTGCGGATGCGCGACGGTTCAGGTGGAATGTCGGACGTCGACCTGGAACTCACCATTCCACGTTCAACCTCGCTGCAGATCAATGGCACCTTCCTCGACTCGGACATCCGAGGGGTCGAGGGCGACGTGTCTGTCCAGAGTGTTCAAGGTGACATCTATGTGAGCGGCGGACGCGGACGCATCAGTCTCCACTCCGTACAGGGGGAAATAGAAAGCCACGGCGCATCGGGGCGAATCGACCTGAACTCTAGTAACGGCGACGTTGTCATCGTCGATGCGGATGGCGAGATCACCGTCCAGACATTGAACGGCGAGATCGAAATGGATGGTATCCGGTCGAGTGCCGTCGACGCGACGACGGTCAACGGCGAGGTGGACTATCGCGGGACCATAGAAAACAATGGGAGCTACTCCTTCAACACCCACAACGGCGATATAACGCTGGTCATATCTCCGGATGTCTCTGCAACGTTCACCGTCTCGACATTCAGTGGGGAATTCGATACAGGCTTCCCGATCACCCTCACCGAGACGTCGAGCGACGGCAAGCGGCTGGAATTCACGCTGGGGGGGGGGAGTGCGCGAATCGCGCTCAGTTCGTTCGGTGGCACCATTCAACTGGTCCGCCCGTAATGACTACATACCCAATCATGGATCTCTGAGAAGGACGGTATCATGCGAATTTTCCCAATTCTGGCAGTTATCGGCGTCATCGCGTACACGGGGTCGGACGCGTGGAGCCCCTTTGCCGCACCGGCCAAGGCGACACAGCAAGACGATTTCGAGTGGCGCGGAAGCTTGGCCCAGGGCCAGACGGTGCATATTCGTGGCCTCAACGGTCCCATCGAGGCCTCACTGGCATCGGGAGGCGATGTCGAGGTGCTAGCCACTAAGCGAGAGGGTGACCGGGGCCGCACGGAGGACGTCACTTTCGAGGTCGTCGAACACAGCGGTGGTGTGACCATCTGCGTGATGTATCCGCCAAAGGACGACGATCGGCCTAATGAATGTCGGGCCAACGGAAGCGGACGGAACAGCAACCATCGCAATGATACCAAGGTGTCGTTCACGGTCCGCGTTCCCGCGGGTGTCGATTTCGTGGGACGGTCAATCAATGGCGACGTTACTGCCGAGGGACTGCGGTCGGATGTCGAGGTGGCAACCGTGAACGGCGACGTCGAGGTCTCGACGAGCGGTGCCGCCGAAGCCAGCACCGTCAACGGGAACGTGTGGGCCTCGCTCGGCAGCCTGACTGAAGGCCTAGAGTTCTCGACTGTGAACGGTCGAATCACCGTCGAACTTCCGAGCGGCGTGAGTGCTAACGTGCACGCGGCGACCGTGAACGGGGGTATCGAGACCGATTTTCCGCTGACCGTGCAGGGGCGTTGGGGCCCCCGTGAAATGCGGGGCACCATCGGTGGCGGTGGCCCGGAATTGTCACTCGAGACGGTGAACGGGAGCATTCGGCTGATCGAGAGATAGCCAACGGCGGGAAGGCGGGAAGGGACGGGCGTCCCTTCCCGCCTTATCTTCCCCCCCATGATCCATCTCCCACGACCAACTACAGTAGCGCTCCTCCTTTCCGTTGCCGCGTGTAGCCGTGGCGAATCGCAGTTCGATGCGATCGTAGCCGCGGCGGCGGAACGCGTCGTGCCAAACGTAGAAAAGGCGGTAGGCCTTACGTTTCGTACCCCACCCGACATCCAGATTCGTTCGCGTGAGCAAGTCGCAGCGTACCTCGAGCGCAAGTTCGAAACGGATCTTCCGCCCGAGCGTGTGGCGGGCATCGAAGCGGCGTACGCGATGTTCGGTTTGATCCCGGACAGCCTGGACCTCCGCGCGCTGCTCTTGCCGCTCTACTCGGAGCAGGTGGTTGGGTTCTTCGATCCGGACTCTAATGCGCTGTACATGATCGACGGCACCGACGAGCTGCAGGTGGCGCTTATCCTTGCTCACGAACTCGTCCATGCGCTCCAGGCCCAGTACACGGCGTTGGACTCGATCCTGTCGATCGAGGAAAACGATGTCGTCATTGCTGCGCAGGCAACGATGGAGGGGCAGGCGACGCTTGCGATGATATTGGCAATGATTCCCGGGCAAGATATCAACGTGATTCCGGATTTTTGGGAGACTTACCGGGCGCAGATCCGTACCGGGCAGGAACAGATGCCGGTGTTTAACACGGCGCCGAGGATCATCCAGGAATCGTTGATCTTCCCGTATCTCGAAGGGGCGATTTTCAATAACTGGTTTGAGCAGAACTATCCTGACACCGTGCCCTATGGTGCCCGGTTGCCCGTTTCGACGGAACAGATTCTCCACCCCTACAAGTATCGAGAGGCGGACCTGCCGGTACGGCTGCGGTTCGAAGATGCCCCGGCATTGATGTATCAGAACGGATTGGGGGAGTTCGAAACGAGGATCATGCTTCAGGAGTTGACCGGCAGCATGTCCGTCGGGAGCGCCGGGGCCCTGGGATGGGACGGTGACCAGTATGGCGTATTCGTAGATGGTGACGACAAGGCGCTCGTGTGGTGGACCGTGTGGGACAACGAACGACTTGCCGATCGTTTCGAGGAGCTGCTGGCAAGTGCATGGACCAATCGCGAGACGCCCGGACGTCGTTTCGAGGTCGATCGTGGGACGCATGCGGGGCAGGCTTCAGTGCGTCTCATCGACGCGCCCGAGAGTTGGAGCGGCTGGTCCGACCCGCCCGCGGTGTCCGTGATGGGAAACTGAGGTCTACGGCAGCACGAGGGACACGCTATAGGCGATCGCACCAACGAGTGCCCCGAGGACGTACCCGAGCCGGATGATGAGATCGAGTTCCCGTTGGGTGGTAGCTCGGACGATCTGTTCGATCCGTTCGAGCGAGAATCCCAACACCTTCCGTTGCACCAAGCCCTGGACATCGATCTTGGCCATGACGATCGGAACCTGCTTCTGAATCCAGTTCCACATGGCCGGTGCCAGATGCTCGGACACGCGGTCGACCGTTCCTTCCGGTAGTATATCGGCGGGCCGGCCGATAGGGCGCTCTACGATGGCATGGAGAGCCTTCTTGGTGCCGTCGGCGATCCACTCCCTGAGGCGCGGCGTCTTCGCCGTTTCCGCGAGCCACCCGGCGAGGCGGTCGGGTGGTAGGTGCTTCAAAAGGTCACCCCAGGTTCGCTGCTCTGCTGACTGCAACGCTCGATCGAGTTGCTCGATGGCGTAGGAGCGGGTGGATTCATCCTTGAGCGCGGCGATCATATAGGTCGCCGCCGTGTCGGCGATGCCCGCTACCCGTTCCGGACCCAAACGGTCGATGTGCTCAGCAAGAGGCCGGCGGAGAAATCCCACTACGGCGTCGTTGATGCTCTGGGCCACCTTGTCGCGCATCTCGGGCTCGTCGAGGAGGGCGGAAAGTTGATCCACACCGTCCTCGTCGAGTTTATCCAACAGCTTCGCCAAGGTCTTTTCCGTCACGATCAATCGGGCCACGATCCGTTCGTGGAATACGAGATCCTTGACGTATTTCTCGAAGAGTTTGTGCAAGGCGCGTTGGATCCGAGCGCGTGATTCGCGATCTCGGAGCAGATTCGCCAACCGGTCGAGTGCTACGGGGAGATACCCCGCCATTTCCTGCTCCAGCGCCAAGACCAGGTCGGGTGGTAGTCGGTCGAGGAGGGGGCTTTTGTCGGTGGCGAGGTGTTCGGCCTGCCGGTCGAGCCAGGCGCGAATCGTCCGCTCCAATTCGTCGCTCTGCACCGCGTCGGTCACCCAAACCTCGACCCGGTCTCGGATCGCCTCCCGGCGGGCGTCGGTCAGGACTTCGGACACGGGCCGATCGGCCAGGTCGCGGTGCGTCTTCTCGAGGAACTCCTCGACGGTCGGTCGGAACTGATCGCTCGCCGCCCAGTCTGCAAAACGCTCGGCGACGGAATCGGCGACCACTCCCAGGATCGTCTCGAGTTCGTCCACGAGGGCAGGTGGCAGTTCCTCCCGGAGCGAGCGCCGCTCGGTCTCCAGCATGACAGTGACAAAGCCGCGCACGGCTTCATCGAACGCCTGGCGGGCGGCGGTGGTACTCAGTTGACTGGTGAGGTCATCCGGGCTAAGTAACCGCTGCCCAACCGTCCGGCCGATGGTTTCGGCGAGGCGGGCCTTGTTCTTTGGGATCGCACCCTGGAACTTGAACGGTCGCGGTCCCTTGGGCTCGTAGGGGTGAAAGAGCATCCAGATGGCGACGGCGTTGGTCGTCCCGCCTGCTAGGGCACCAAACAGCACGGTAACCGCCGCGTTGACGGCGTTGAACTCAGCCATTAGAAGGCACGGATCCTAGGCGCATGCTATGAAACTGTATACGAAGATCTCCATAGGCTTGGTTTTGGGCGCGGTGTCCGGCGTCGGTGCCAACGTCATTGCGTCGCGAACCGGCTCCACCTGGTTGCAGACGGCATTCAGCGCATTGTCTCCCGTGGGGGATGCGTTCATCAACGCCATCACCATGATCGTCATTCCGCTCGTGGTCGCAAGTCTCATTGTCGGGGTCGCTAGTCTGGGAGATCTGCGGGCCCTGGGCCGATTGGGTGGGAAAACCCTGGCCTACTACCTCGTCACGACCGCGATCGCAGTCTCGATCGGGCTCCTGCTCTCCAACGCGATCAAACCCGGGGCGGGGATCGATGAGAGTAGCCGGGCGGCCCTGCTCGCAGAGTACGGTGGCGACGCCGAGGGGCGCATTCAGCTGGCTCAGGAGAAGCCGTCCATTGTCGATGTGCTCGTGGGCATGATTCCGCGGAACCCGATACGGGCTATGGCTGATGGCGACATGCTCCAGCTCATCGTGTTCACCATCCTGTTTGGCGCTGCGGCGTCGATGCTCCGCGATGAGTACAAGAAACCGATCGTCGACTTGTTCGTGGCCATCAACGAGATCTCCATGACCATCATCGGCTGGATCATGGCGGTCGCGCCCTATGCCGTGTTCGCGATTATCGCCGCGGTCACGGCCCAGTTCGGGTTGGACATCCTGAAGAGTCTCGCGGTCTACACGATTGTCGTTGCCGTTGGGCTGCTCATTCATGCGTTCGGTACGTACGCCCTTTCCGTCAAGTTTCTGGCGCGGAAGAAACTCTCCGAGTTCTACAAACATGCCCGGGAAGTCCAGATTCTCGGGTTCTCGACCTCCAGTTCCAACGCCACCCTGCCACTCACCATTAGGGTGGCTGAAGAAAAGCTCGGCGTGTCGAACCGTGTGGCGGGGTTCGTGCTACCGCTCGGCGCCACGATCAATATGGACGGCACTGCGCTCTATCAGGGCGTGGCGGTCATGTTCATCGCACAGGTCTACGGCATCGACCTCACGATCACGACACAGCTCATCGTGGTGCTCACCGCGACGCTCGCCTCCATCGGGGCCGCCGGTGTGCCCAGTGCCGGTATCATCACGCTCACCCTGGTGCTGATCCAGGCCGGGGTGCCTGCCCAAGGTATCGCGCTCATCCTGGGTGTCGACCGGATCCTCGACATGCTGCGGACGGCGGTGAATATCACGGGAGACCTCTCCGCGGCGCTGTTCGTGGGACGGAGCGAGGGGGAATTGGAGGATCGCACCCCGGAGGAAGCGGTGGCAAAGCAGGGAGAGGCAGCGCTGGCGGGATAGACAGCCGATGGCCGATGGCCGATAGCGTCTAGGAGGTCAGCATCCCGGTGCCATAGGCTATGGGCTATCGGCTGCTTTCCCACCACTACCATCCCCCTCCCCACTGATCTATTTTACACGGCTATGTTCTCCGGGCTTTCTGAGAACCTGTCGGCGGTCTTGCAGCGCCTCGCTGGGCAGGGGGTGCTGACCGAAGAGGCCATCAAGGAGGGTCTCCGAGAGGTTCGGCGGGTGCTCCTCGAGGCCGACGTGAGTTACGAACTCACGCGCGACTTCGTCGAGCGGATCCGGGAAAAAGCGGTCGGATTGCCCAAGGTCAAGGCGGTACGGCCAGGGCAGCAGTTGGTCAAGATCGTCCACGACGAACTGGTCAGGCTGCTCGGTGAAGAGAAGGTCCCGGTAGAGTTTGCACCGGTCCCACCAACGGTCATCCTGTTGGTGGGGTTGCAGGGTTCGGGTAAGACGACGACGGCCGCGAAACTGGCGCGTCGTCTCAAACGCGAACAGAAGGCGCCGTTTCTGGTAGCCGCCGACGTTTACCGGCCGGCGGCGGAAGAGCAGCTGCGGCAGTTGGCCGATAAGGTGGGCGTCGGGGTTTTCGGCCAGCGGGACAGTGTGACAATCGACGATCGATCGACGATCGACGTGGTAACGCTGGTAGAAGACGGTCTCGTCGCGGCGCGGAAGGCGAAGGCGCGGTCGGTAATCGTCGACACGGCGGGTCGGTTGCAGATCGACGACGCGATGATGGACGAGTTGGGCCGCATCAAGGCCGCGGTCAAACCGCACGAGGTACTCCTCGTTGCGGATGCAATGACCGGTCAGGATGCTGTCCGAATCGCGAGTGGGTTCAACGAAGGTGTCGGGGTCACCGGGGTGATCCTGACCAAGCTCGACGGCGACGCCCGTGGCGGTGCGGCCCTGTCGATGCGAGGTGTGACGGGGGCGCCGATCAAGTATGTCGGTGTGGGTGAGGCGCTCGACGCCCTCGAGCCCTTCGATCCGGTTCGGATGGCCGGACGGATCCTGCAGCAGGGCGATGTGGTGGGGTTGGTGGAGCGGGCGCAGGAGGCGGTGTCGGTTGAAGACGCTGAGCGGTTGGCCCGGAAGGCGACCTCGAAGAAGGGCATGGACCTCGAGGATTTTCTCTCGGCCATGCGGCAGATGCAGAAGATGGGACCAATGAAGAACCTGTTGGGCATGGTCCCTGGGGTAAACGCGAAGATGCTGGGGCAGGTCGACGCGGATCCGAAACGGCTGGCGCACGTGGAAGCGATCGTCCTCTCGATGACGCCCGAGGAGCGCAAGAAGCCGAAGGTGTTGAACGGGTCCAGGCGGGCGCGTATCGCGCGCGGTGCGGGTCGGCCGGTCCAGGAAGTGAATAGGCTGGTTAAGCAGTTCGAGCAGATGGCTAAAATGATGAAGAAAGGGAATCGCGGGGGATTCCCTGCGATGATGCAACAATTTCCGAGGTAGATGCATGGCAACACGAATTCGTTTACGCCGTTTAGGGCGAAAAAAGCACGCCTTTTACCGGATCGTCGTGACGGAAAGGAGTGCGGGGCCCGGTCGATTCATCGAAACGATCGGTCACTACGACCCGCACACGAAGCCCAAGACCATCACGGTCGATGCCGACAAGGCAAAGGCGTGGCTGGGCAAGGGCGCGACTCCGTCCGATACGGTGCGGTCGCTGCTCAAGAAGGCCGGCGTATTCACGAATGAAGCCGCGGCGGCCCCAGCCTCCGCGGAATAGCGACATATGGCGGAGGGCGGCTACCTCGCGGTGGCGCGCGTCCGCAAGCCACACGGACTCAAGGGTGATCTGGTGGTGTGGGTTCTCACCGACGACCCGGAGGCCGTGTTCAGTCCGGGCAGCCAATTGACGCCGGTTGACGAGCAGGGACAGCCGATCGACGACCCGGTCACGATAGAACGGTCGAGACAGTACCATCGCCAGTGGCTGCTCAAGTTCGAGGGCGCCCATGAGCGGGTTACGCTCGACGCGTGGAGGGAGCGTCTCTACGGTGTCGAGGCGTCAGAGCTGACGCCACCGGCAGAAGGCGAGATGTACGAACACGAAGTTCCGGGTGCCGACATTGTGGTCGACGGTGAGATCGTAGGAAAGGCGATCGACCTAGTTCGGGTGCCGGCTGGCAAGTTGCTGGAAGTGGAAATCGAAGGGCGGACCCTGTTGGTGCCGTTCAAGCGGCCGATCGTGAAACGTGTCGATCGAACCAAGCGGATTATCGAACTCGATCCGCCCGACGGGTTGCTGGAGTTGTAGGGTGCGGATCAATGTGGTGACGTTGTTTCCGGAGTTGTTCGACGCGCCGCTGGGAACGAGCATCGTAGGGCGGGCGGTGGCAGCAGGGCTGGTCGAGGTGCAGGTCGTGAACCTTCGCGACTTCACCGAAGACAAGCACCGGACGGTCGATGACTATCCGTACGGCGGTGGAGCCGGTATGGTGCTCAAGGCCGAGCCGTTTTACCGAGCCGTGGAAGCGCTGGAGGCTAAGGCGCCGATCGCTTTGCTATCGGCCCGAGGTCGCCAGTTTGCCCACGACGATGCGGTGCGGTATAGCGTTGGTGAAGAGCTTACACTCTTGTGTGGGCACTATAAGGACATTGACGCACGCGTCACGTGCATCGACGGTGTGGAAGAGGTCGCGGTGGGCGATGCGGTGCTGTCAGGTGGGGAGTTTGCCGCGATGTGTGTGTTGGATGCGGTGATCCGGCTGTTGCCGGGAGCGTTGGGAGATCATGAATCGGCAGCGGGCGATTCGTTTTACGAAGGGCTGTTGAGCCCGCCGAGTTACACGCGTCCCGCGACGTATCGCGGAATGGAAGTGCCGGACATACTGTTGAGTGGAGACCACGCGAAGATCGAGGCATGGCGTCAGGTCGAGGCAGAGCGCCTCACCAAGGAGCGACGTCCCGATCTATGGGATCGGTATCGGTCGGCGAAGTCTCCTATCGAAGAGGAGTAGCGAGGTTGATCATGAAGCGCTTAGAAGCGGTGCAAAGAGAGAACCTGCGAGACGATATTCCCGAATTTCGACCGGGTGATACGGTGCGGGTGTCCGTCCGCATTCGCGAGGGTGAGAAAGAGCGATTGCAGGCGTTCGAAGGCGTGTGCCTTGGCCGCCGGGGGTCAGGGAGCGGTGAGACGTTCACTGTGCGGAAAATCTCGGCGGGCGTGGGTGTCGAGCGCATCTTCCCGCTGCAGGCACCAGTTGTTGCAGACGTGAAGGTCGTGCGCCGGGGCCGCGTGCGTCGGGCCAAGTTGTATTACTTGAGGAAGTTGTCGGGCAGGGCAGCTCGTATTCGCGAGCGACAAGAGCGCTAACATGCCGACCCCGACGCTGGAGCGCGAGCGAGCGCTTTGGGCGAAGGGATACCAGTACGTTGCCGGTGTAGATGAAGTAGGACGCGGGCCCCTAGCCGGGCCCGTTGTCACGGCTGCCGTGGTCTTCGATCACGAACAAGGGCCCATCGAAGGGCTTCGTGACTCGAAAAAGATGACGGCGAAACAACGAGACGCGGTTTCCGAGGCCGTGCGTGGCGCTGCTCGGGCCTGGGCAATCGGTGCCGCATCGGTACGGGAAATCGATCGAAGGAACATCAGACGGGCGACCGCACTTGCGATGCAACGAGCGGTAGCCCGTTTGTCGTTGTTGCCCGATTACGTCATCATCGACGGGCGTCCGATGCCGGAACTGGAATACGAGCACGACGCCATCGTCGGCGGCGATGCGACGTCGATGTCCATTGCCGGTGCCTCGGTAATCGCCAAATGTGTCCGCGACCATCTCATGGAGCTGCTCGACAAACGGTATCCCGGGTTTGGCTGGGGCGGGAACAAGGGTTACGGGACCGCGGCACACATGGCAATGCTCGATGACATCGGGCCGACACCGCACCATCGAAGGAGTTTTGCTCCGGTGCTTCAGCCGAGACTGTTATAGAAGATCCTCTAGTTTTTTCTCCACCACCTCCACCCTCGCGATCGCCCCCATCTGTCGCAGCGCCTGCCCGGCAGATTCCAAGCGCGCTATGGCGTCAGTGGACCTACCCATAGCCGAGTAGGCTTCGGCGAGATCGCGTTCGACTTCGGCTGTGGTCCAGGCGTGTCCCAGCGGTCTTACGATGTCCAACGCAGCTTCACCGAAGCGCACGGCCTCGGTAGGATTCCGGCGAAGACGCTCGATGACAGAGCGCACGCGGAGCGCATCGGCCTCGTCGAGCGGATTCACTTCGGCTACGGCGAGTCGATAGGCCCGGTGAGCTTCAACGGTTGCGACCTCGAAATCACGGAGGTGTGCGCGCGTCTCTGCCCTGGTGGTGAGCCCCTGGCCTACTAGGCGCTGGTCTTGCTCCGCCTCGGCGTAGTCGATGGCCTGATCGCCGTCGACGATGGACGCGTGAAACTCACCACGTTCCCGGAAGACGATGCTCCGGTTGAGCGATACTTCAGCGAGTCCCTTGTGCCATCCCACCTTCTCGAAGCTCGCTCGGGCCAGGCTGTAGGAGGACAGTGCCCGCGAGTATTCGGCGAGGTAGTAGTCAATGTTGCCTAGGTTGTTGGCACACCGTGCGATCATGAGGTCGTCGCCGAGCGTGTCCGCCAGGCTCAAGGCACGAGTGAAACCGACCCGTGCGTCCGCGAGGTGCCCGAGGGCAAAGTCGGCAGCCGCGGCCACGTTTTCACTCCGCATGGTACCGTCCGAATCTCCGGTAGCTCGGAAGCGGCGACCCGCCTCGCGGGCAAGCGCGGCGCTCTCCACGTACTCACCAGTTCGCCAGAGTGACATCGAGCGGAAGAGCAAGGCATCGGCGGATGCGCGCACCTCGATCGGAAGTTCGCCCAAGGCATGGAGCGCGTCTCGGAATTGCCCCGCGAGCACGGCTACCCGAACCGCCCTGAGACGATCGGTTGGCTGGTAGGGATTGAGGGCCATCATTCGTCGTCTCCTCGGTCGAGCATGCGTTGCAAGCGAGCACGGGATACGCCGAGAAATCGGGCGGCGGCGCTCTTGTTCCCGTCGAGCTGGGTCACCATCGCCTGCGCGGCGGCCGTGGTGATTTGCTCGAGCGTTGCCGGGAACGGCAGTACGCCCGAACTCTGTTTTGGCGTGGTCGGCGAGGTGACCAAGTGGGTGGCGTCGAGCGTTCCTTCGGGTGACAACAGGATGGCGCGTTCGATGGCGTGACGCAGTTCCCTTACGTTGCCAGGCCACGAGTGCGTCCTGAGTGCGGTGACCACCTCCGGGCCGAACGACGGAACCGGTAGCTGGTATCGCTCGGCCAGAGTGCGGGCAAACTCCCGGGCCAAAAGGATTCCGTCCTCGCCACGCTCGCGAATTGGAGGAAGTGTGAGCGCGACGACGTTCAGTCTGTAATAGAGGTCTTCGCGAAATTCACCCTTGCTGACGGCGTCCTGGATGTCGACGTTGGTTGCCGCGATGATCCGCACGTCGACCTCGGTCGTTTTGACGGCGCCGATTCTCCGGATTTGCCCCTCCTCGAGAGCCCGCAGGAGCTTGCCTTGAAGCTGATGCGGCATGTGTCCAATTTCGTCGAGGAACAGGGTGCCGTGGTGCGCCTCTTCAAAGAGTCCCGGCTTGGAGGCATGAGCGTCGGTAAATGCGCCGCGCTCATGGCCGAAGAGTTCACTCTCCATTAGTTCGCGAGGAATGGCCGCGCAGTTTATGGCCACAAAGGCCTTGGCCGCCCGAGGGCTATCGTCGTGGAGCGCACGGGCGACAAGCTCCTTGCCGGTGCCGGTTTCTCCCCGGATCAAGACCGTGACGTCGCCATGCTTGGCGACGCGGCGTGCTGCCTCGATGACGTCGGTGAAAGCCGGACTCTCCCCTTTGAGTGAGGCGAACGCATCGGATTGCGTTGTTGCCTCTGCAGGAGGCGAGGCCTGCTCCAACACGCGCCCGATACTCCGCCGACAAAGGTCGACGTCGTCGGGTAGCACGAAGTAGTCGGTGGCGCCGCGTCTGAGGAATTCGACGGCAAATCGATGAGATGTTTCTGCCCCGACCACGAAGATTGGGTGCAGTGTCGACGCCCTCAGCATCGATACGGCTTCGGTAGCACGCTCCTCCTCACCGGCAGCCGAGACCAGGCACAGGATTAGATCCGGACCCGGGGCCTCAGCTTCGGCGAGGGGCACGACGACCGCTCCGAGCTCTTCTGCCCATTCATTCCACAACGACTCGAAAGAGTCGGAGAGCTGGAGAATGCCGATGCGGTGCGCGGTCACGGTCTATGCTCAGCCGGAGTCGTCGCCGTCGCGGTCGTCGTCTTCGAAGGCTCGAAGCGATGCGATGATGTTGTCTTTGACCTCGTTTTCGTTGGGCCCACCCTTGTTGGCGCTGGCTGGATCGAGCAGATCGCCCCCCGCCGCACGGAACCACGTGTCGACATCGACCTTGATGGTCACGTTCACGTCGGATCCCTCGGTTACGGTCAGA
>JBDHLU010000034.1:0-36476 GCA_039656555.1 Gemmatimonadota bacterium
CGGACGGCGGATGCAAATCGAGCCGCTCTGCGACCTAAACCCAGTTACGACAATTGGTTACGTCGCCGCGACCCGAACGCGGCGTTCTCACGGCACCGCCCTCATTTTCGGCCACCGTGGTACGCTCTTTCGATACTCGGCCGGCCGAGCGTACCTTGCATCCTGTGGACGGACCGATCCCAGGATTCCGCCATGCCGATTACCGCCAAATTGTCGAAAGCGCTATACGAGCGACTTGGCGAAGAAGTCACTGACCAACTCGTCGATTGGTTCAACCAGGTGGATGCTACCAGCCGAAGTGATCTGAAGGAGTTGAACGAGCTTAACGTTGCTCGATTCGAGTCCATGCTCAACGAGAGGATGACGGCCCTCGAGTCGAAACTCGACAAGGCATTCCGAGACGAGCTGACCCAACTCAGAACCAAAGACCTAACGGACATTCGGATCGAGCTTCGTGAGCATGAAGGCCGGACGCTACGGTGGATGTTCGCCTACTGGATCACGACGATCGGCGCGATGATCGCGCTGCTCCGCGTTTGGTCATAGGGGTTCGAACGAGCCTCGGCTGTTCGCGGTGTATTCCGACGCTTCCAACTGCCTGCAATAGTGCCACACTGTCTATGAGCGACCGTCAACGCCGTCCAGTTTTCTTGTCGTATCTTCACTGCGCCGTTAACCTTACCGACCCCTGGAGGGCTAGTCCTAATTGGTAAGGCAGCGGTCTTGAAAACCGCCGCGCGCAAGCGCATCGGGGTTCGAATCCCTGGCCCTCCGTAAGCACTTACAGCGTTTCCCACGGATGGACGATCTTCGCGGGGAAGGTTTCTGGGAAGGTCTTCAGCTTTGCGCATGGAAAAACGGGGTAAGGGACCGTCTGGGTGCACCAAAAGCGGAGTCACATCCTCGGGCCCTGACGCGCTGTACCAGCGGCCATAACCTGAATGGGGCTCAGTGGGTCGCGAGTTCAAATCTCGCCGTCCCGACTAGCGGAAGTTGAAACTAGACAACAAGTTAGAGGGCGGGTGGTCCCGGGAGGGATCGCTCGCTCTTGGCGTTTGTGTGCCAACAGTGTGCCAACTCTCCAAAAGAAGATTCCACAGTAATGCCGAAGAAGAAAACCAAAAAGCGCAGTGCACCCTATAAAGGAAAGCGGAAGGCGGACGGCAACACCCAAACCGACCTCCTCAAGGAACTCTTCCAGGCCGCAGTCTGACAAGCGCCAGTTGCCGTTGCCGTACTTTGTCGGGTTTACGGCAACCGTTGTGGCAACTCATGTAAAGGCGAGCGAGCGCGTTTTTTCAACTCCTTTCTTGTCGCAGTGCACAGGAGCATATTGGACGTTCGAGGAAGGCCAACCCGCGTTGAGGGACATCGAATGAATGGGAGAGGCAGGTGAAGACAAGACCGATTCCCCAGTTTCACGCAATACGAACGGCGACTCAAGGAAAGGGACCGTGACCGTCTTGGCAAGCGGGTGGAGAGGTCTCTGTCTGGCAAGCGCTATCGGCTAATAGCCATCGGCCATCAACTATCGGCCGAGCCTATTCCCTTAGTAGTGGCACCGATCTCAGGAGTGGCACAGACTTCAGTCACATGAGGGCGGTTGAGCAACCCTTTCCCCGTTGTTATTGGCGAATTGAGTAGTATCGATCGCTTTGCCTCCCGCGAACTATCACAAAGGAAAGAGATGGACGACCTCCGGAGGGATATCCGAACTGCGTTTCGCGGGATGCGCAACAACCCCGGCTACACGTTTATCGCGCTGGCCATCTTGGCGCTCGGCATCGGCGCGAACACCGCCATTTTTAGCGTGATCAACGCGGTCCTCATCCGCCCGCTTCCGTTCCACGAACCTGAGCGTCTGGTACAGGTTTACGAGAGCCACATGGAACGGGGATGGGATCGGTTCTCCTTCTCGATGCCAAACGCCATCGACATCCGCGATCGGAATGCATCGTTCCGGGGTGTGGGGTTCTACGGCGGTCGACAGGCGACCCTCACGGGCGACGACACACCTCAACAGATCAGCCTGGGTACGGTGACCCCAGGGTTCTTCAACGTCCTTGGTGTGAATCCTCTCCAGGGGCGCACGTTTCGCGAAACGGATTTGGATGCCACCGCGGCGAATCGCGTCGTGATCCTTTCCGAGAACCTCTGGGCAAGCCGCTTCGGTGCCGACCCCAGCATCGTCGGGCGAACGGTGCAACTGGACACCGAGGGGTACTTAGTCCTCGGCGTGCTCCCCAGTGGCATGATCTGGCTTGGGCAGGACGCCTACGTTCCGTTGGTCCTCAACCCCGAACGCAGTCGAGAGGACCACCGGTGGGCCATGGTCGCGCGTCTGCGATCCGGCGTGAGTATCGAGAGTGCACAAGCCGAACTGGATCGACTCGCCTCACAAATGGAGGAGCAATACGGTTCAGTCGATGAGGACATGGGCTTCCGCGTCGATCCGTCTGCGACATGGGCGGCCAGTGCCGATCTCAGACAATCCCTCTGGATCTTCATGGGCGCAGCGGGGGTGCTGCTCCTCATCGCGTGCATGAACCTGGCAAACCTCCAGTTGGCGAGGCTCGGCGCTCGGCTGCGACAGGTGACCCTGTGCCTCGCGTTGGGCGCGGGGCGAGGTCGTATCATCCGGCAACTGTTCACGGAGTCTGCCGTGCTCGGCCTTGTTGGCGGAGCACTTGGCGTCGTCGTGGCCGTGGCCGCACTGAAAGGCCTCGTGGCGTTGGAGCCGGGCAACGTGCCGAGAATGAGTGACGTCGGTCTCGATAGTAGCGTGCTCGTGTTCGCCTTGGTCGTGTCGCTGGTAGCGGGTGTTGGCTCGGGCCTCCTGCCTGCTTTGCGCATGACGTCGGACAACGTGGGCAACGCACTTCGGGAGTCGGGCGCCAAGACATCGGGCGGCCGGACGGCCCGGCTCATTCGCAACTGGCTCGTGGGTGCGGAGACAGCCCTCTCCGTCGTACTACTCGTGGGTGCGGGACTGCTGATTCAGAGTCTGGTGGCCGTCCAATCCGTAGACAACGGTTTCGATACCGAAGGGCGAGTGACGTTCGAGGTGCCCCTGCCGGCCTCATATGTCGGCGAGGACGCGAGAGCATTCCGCGACGAGTTCCTCGCGCGGGTTCGGTCGCAACCGCAGGTGATCAAAGCATCGGCCGTGAGCACGCGTCCGGTTGGCGGCGGGAACACCGTCATGGGAATCCTCCCGAAGGGACAGACGGCGGAAACCTTCGGCGGGAATCTATCGGCGAACTGGCGCGCCATCAGCGACGACTACTTCGGAAGTCTCGGCCTGTCTATCGTGGAGGGGCAAGACCTGTCCCACCAGGACGGGGCGATGGAGGTAGTGATCTCCGAAGCGTTGGCGGAAGCACTGTGGCCGGGGGAGAATGCGGTGGGGCGCGAGGCCGAACTATGGAACGATCCCACCAACCTCGGCATGGTCGTTGGTGTCGTGGAGGACATGCGGGAGCGCGGACCTGAGCGCGTCGAGACGCTGGCGATCTATTTCTCCTACAACTTCACAAACTGGTCGCCGATCAACTTCGTCGTTCACGCCGGGGGTGAACCCCTGTCCGTCGTGCCCGGCGTCCGTCAGGTGCTGGCAGAGATCGACGCGAACATACCGGTCTCCAGAATCCTGACCATGGACGAGATGGTGATAAACTCCACAGCATCGCGGCGGTTCACCCTGACGCTGTTGGGTCTCTTCGCCGCGCTCGCCTTGGTGCTCGCGCTGGCCGGCCTCTACGGCGTCATCGCACAGTCGGTAGGCCAACGAGCCAAAGAACTCGGGATCCGGGTCGCACTCGGAGCATCATCGAAAGAGGTCGTCGGCCTCGTCATGCGACAGGGTATGGTACCGGCGCTCTTGGGCATTGCGGTGGGCCTCGTCTCGGCATTCGGCCTCAGCCGCGTGTTGGAGGCACTGCTCTTCGAAGTCAGCGCCACCGACCCGGCAACCTACGCTGGGGTTGGACTCATCCTGGGCGCGGCTGCCGCCCTTGCCTGTTGGGTTCCAGCGCGGGCCACGCTTGGCATGGAGGCGTCGAGCGTACTCAGAGAGGAGTGAACACCCTAACCTGCCGCTCGCAAGAACTTTCTTCCCATTCTGGAGACGCGGGACGGGCGCCACGTCTCCCCGCTCCTGACTTACTCTCCCTGCCACAGCGGTGGGAATAGGGATTCCTTACTTCACAACCGATCTATTCCCTTGGCTTCCGGTTGACTTCCACCAAGAGCGCATCACTCCTTCACGAGCTCGAACAGCAGAACGTGCTCGACATCGAGGTCATCCTGCCAGTGCCCGAGCACGAAGTCGGATCCGATCTGGTGGATAGTGAATCGCTCCGGGGTCGACACCTCACCCAGCATCTGGCCGTCGGGATCGAACACTGTCCAGCGTGGCAGATCGTCGCCCGGCCTGCGATACACGGCGACCCAGAGGTTTCCTTCGGCATCCACCACGAAGTCGCGGTATGCAGGAAAGGTCTCTGGGAAGGGGTCATCCGCCAATAGCCGCTCATTGATTTGGCGCTGCCTCTCGTTCTGCGCGTTCTCGATCTGTCTTCGCGTGTAGCCTTCCACATCTGCGGCCGTGACTTTCATGTTCGTCTGTGCGCGGCGGAGGGAGCGACGAAGCTGACCATCGGAGCGGTAATAGTCGATCTCGAAGCGGTCGCCGCTCCCATAGAAGAAGCCGTCTCGGTAGACCGCGTGCTGTGGGTAGCGACCGAACGGTCGGTCACCCAATATCCTGCCACTCCCTTCGGAGATAAAGTGCATTTCGCCACCTGGGCGCACGGCCAACGTGTCGATCAGTATTCCTTCAGAATTGCTGCGTAGGTAGACGATATCGTCGCGGCTGAGTCCCCTCTCGTACTCACCCGAGTCGAAGTAGGTCCGCACGCCCACAAGCAACGACCCGTTGTCGAACGGCGCGACAATCATGGGGAAGCCACCCATTCCCGGTAGAAACTGAAGCTGTATCGTGCGTGCCAGTGTCCCACTTGAATCGAAGTAGGTTACGCGCTGACTCCGCCAATCAAATACCAGCAACGAGTCACCGGACAGCACGTCCAAGGACATCATACCTGTAAACTCACCAGGGCCGCCGCCCTCCCGACCTGCCGAGACCACATGGGTGCCGTTCGGCTCGTAGAAGCGGAGCTCGAAGCTGCCGGCGTTTGCGATGACGATGCGACCGTCCGTCAGGCGCCGTGCTCCGACTACCTCAAAAAGTTGGTAGGGGGCCTCGCCTTCGAGCACACCGATATCTAAGGTCGGCTCATCGGCCAGCCGCCAGTGCTGGCCTTCCGACCAGGCGTCACTCTTGCTTTCGATGATCCTGACATCGGCGCTATCGCTGACGACTGCAATGGAATAACCGTCTTCCGTGCGGCACGCAGTTGCAGCGGGCACCAAGAGCAGGACGCAGAGCGTGGCCACCCGTCGCGCCAAGTCTGATTCTCTCGCCGCACGACCTTCAAAGTGGATAGGCGGCCTATCCCTGCGCTCAGGCCGCACCAATCTCCTCATTGGCTGGCATCGCTCGACTGAGCGCGACCCGCCTGGCGCCGCAACGCTACGAACTAGCGTCACTCCGCAATCAGAAAACGCCTGCCTCACCCCACGACCCGAAGCCGAACAACGTATTGTACGTCGAGTTCATCCGTGGCAACGCCGTAGACGCGGTCGCCGACCACCCGCATGGCCTTAAAGCGAGGGGGTAGTTCGATCTCGCCCAGGTAGCGGGCATCGGTCCCAAAGACGTGCCATGTGGTCGAGGCAATCATCCCAGCCGAGTAGAACTGAAGCGTGACAGACAAAGGGAGTGCCTCTCCTGGCGCGAACTGACTTGCTGGCCGTACGCGTTGGACCCACAACAATCCTCCGGGTCCCTCCATAAGAGCGGCAATGGCCGGGTACTGCTCAGCGTAGGAAACGCCGGCGAGAACGCTGGCGCGGGCTTGCGGGTTGGCCACACCCTCTCGATCAAAAGGTCGCCGTCAAGGTGCTGCGACCCGAACTCGCGGCGGTGCTCGGGGCCGAACGCTTCGTGCAGGAGATCACCACCACCGCCAATCTCCAGCAAGCACCAGCAGCGCGGCTACAACGAGTACCCGCCGCATTTTACATCACCGCGCAGAACAGCTTGCCCTGCACATGGATGACGATCCCGCCGCCGGACTCCAACCCGCTTGCGTTGAACTCCACCTCCACCAGATCGAACCCGAGCGGATCCTTGCCCTTGTCCGTGATGGCAACCGTGCCGTCGCCGTAGAAGCGATCGTCGCTGCGGAAGTCGTCGTCACGTAGTTTGTCGTCGTACTGCTCGGGAGCTGCGACGTAAAACTTTGCGGTAAACGCGCCGGATCCGCTGCCCTCAGCTTCCACGTCGATCACCCAATCGCCCAGCGTCCGTGCCATGAATCCGTCCGACGTATTGCTGCACATCGCCACGTTTTCCTCGCGGGCGTTCAGGGTCACGGGACCGCCAATGCTGTATTCGACCCACGAGGTGGCCCCTTGGGCACCACCGCCGATGTTGAACCCTCCGCCGCCACCAGCAGCAGCACTGGCTACCCCTCCACCAGCGCCCGCGCCGCCCATCATCTCCGCCATGGTCATCTTCTGGTAACCGGCCGGCGGAACGAAGAGTGCGTCGTCAAGCGACTGGGGTTCCACCGCCAAGATTTCCTCGACCTCGAACGTGTCGTAAGTCGTCTTCAGCACCAACGTGGGGAACCCGTGCTCGGCCACAACGAAAGACGCATCCGGATCGTCGCCCATGCTCATGGCCTGGAGTGATTCCGCGAATCCCTGGAACGAGGCCACCAGACCACGGTTGTCGTTGGACACCCATACGCGTGTCGTACCTTCATAGGTTGTCACGTCGTAGGCAACGGATCGGAGGCCGTTGATCGTTTTGGGTTCGCCTACTCGAGCAACTTCGGGTTGATCCTCAGCACCACCGCCCGTGTACGCGGCCATCTGTTGAAGATCCTCTCGCGTCATTTCGATGTACATGCGTTGGTCCGGTTGAACGGCCCACATGACACCCTGCTCCAGATCGATGATGCCCCACGCCGGCCCTTCATCATCGTTCTCATCAGACCGCATGCGACTGCCCTTGATGTAGATCTCACTTTCCGTGACGGTCATGTCGCCACTGGCAACCAGTTCACTACGCAGGGCCAATAGCCGCTCTATTGGCATGTCCACCAGGTTCGATATATCGAATCCCCGCTCATCTAACGCTGCGAGGTTCACACTGATTTCACGCTGCTTGATGACTCCCTCGAACTGTGCTGCCGCCATTCGCGGTGCGCCCACGATCAGCGTTCCCAAAAACGCTACAATGATTTGCCGACGCATGGTCAAATTCTCCAGTCTTGGGTCAAACTAGTTCCTTCTTGACAGAAACACAGGGAAACGCGTCGAATCGGATCATCGATCCCACGACTAATCGTCCTCCCCGATTTTGCGAATGATCGCAATCGCAGTGTCATGTAGCATTTTCGACATGCATGACATCGCCTGCATCGTCTGCTGTTGCTTCTGGAGCATGTTCTGCATGTCCACGTTGGCGAGCTGCGCATCATCACCAATCGTTTGGAGCTCTTCTTCCCACTTACTAAGAATTGCATCGAGCGGGTCCGTAGATCTGATCACCGCCGTGGGCCGATAGTTCGACGTCAGACGCCACACGCTCATGTTCGGACGAAGATCCGTCTGCCGATCGCCACGCTCCAAACTGGACTGGAAGTCCCGTAATCGTGAGATTTCTTCGCGGATCTCTTTCTTTAGTTCATTGAACAACTTGACCTTTTCGGCGTAGTGCTGGAGGTCGGCGTTGGTTTCCTGGTAAGCTGTACGCAACACGAACTGCACCAGCGCGTTCACGTCCATGTTGCTTCCGCGAAGTTGGGAAGCCAAGCCCTTCCACTGCGTCTGGATCTCGCGATACGACAGGCCTTCGGCGAGACGGCCCGCAATGAGGTTGAGTTCCCTCAGCTGGCTCGTGTTCAGCGACAGCGTCACGGTTCGCTCTTGCGCGGCGCTGATTCCGAATTCCGATGGAGCCTTGCATTCCTGCGCATTGGCCGGCAGGGCGGGACCGGCAAACGCTATCGCTAACGTCGCGAGCATTGCAAAGGACACGTTGCGTTTCATGGGACAGTCTCCTTTCTGTTACTGACCGGCAAACCGGACAACGTTGTCGCGGGCGAACCCTTCCCCCGCCGTCATTTCTGCAACCGAGAACCGCTCGCTCACCTGCGTCACCCGCAGTAAGCCGATCAAGCGTTCCGGCGCGCCAAGATTGAGACCCGTTTCGGGATCGATGAGGGCCTCCTGCTCTTCGTAGACCTCGAACTCCATGCCCTGCTCGACACCGGCGTCGGACCCAGCATTGATGTAGATGAGGTTGTCGCGAACGTCGATCACGCGGCCCGACCACGGCACACCTGCCAACTCCTCCACGATCGCCTCGACAATCTCTGCAATCGCTTCTCGCGTGGCCTTGCCCAGCGGCGTCGACGCGGCCACGGCCGTACTGAACTCGTCGTCGTCGAGCACAACATCCGCCGAGACGGTACGGGCAGTAGCGTTGCCATCGCCGCGCTTGGACGCGAGGATCTCGCCAGTTGCCGCGTTGATGACCCGCACGTCGAGCGCCACCATGGCCTTCAATTGCTGTGCGCTGGCGCTCACGCTGTTGAACACGCTCACGTTACCGCCGAGGCTCGAACTGGTGTAGTTGTACTCGGTGATGCCGCCTGTGATGAGTGCCTGTACGCCAAGCAATTGCCCCTGCTGTACTGCCGTTTGTTGTGTCACCCGACCGGACGCACCCAAGTCCTGTTCGTCCATTACTTCCTCGAGCTTGGCGCGCTCCAGCACGACAAAACGTCCGGTCTCCGCCAGCGCTGTAGTGAGCATTTCAGTGAGACCGAGTGCAAAACCCGCAGGCGGCGGAATTTCGATGGTGCTCGTAGTTGACGTCGGACGGTATTCCTCTGTCGCACTGAAAGCGTCCTCTCGCAGATCCATCACGGCGACGCGTAGTTTGGGGCCGGTTCCGACTTGACCCAGCAAGCCCTGGCTCATCGACGCGAGCAACAACGTGACACAAAAGACGACGTTCTTCATGGCAATCCTCCTGGCTCGCAGCGCGTTTGGCCTTCTCTCTAGTCCACAGGAAGAGCGGCCGAACCGGATCATCCCGCTTTCCGGATGGCGGCCCCTGATAAGAGATGCCGTGTGCGATCTAGAAAAAGCCCGAGGACCAGGCAGTGGAGTGCCCCGCCGGACGTGACCATCTCGCTCGCGTCGATGGGGACGATCTTGCGATTGGAGGCGGTTCGGATCGCGGCGTGAGCTGCGGCTTCGACAGCCGGCGCTACTCCATCGAAGTGAGGTACGAGGACCTTGTCACGCAGATCGAGAGAGTTGAGGTAGCTGTAATAGACCCTGGAATCGCGGCGCGGCATCGGCACCCGAATCACGCGGAGATCGATTCCCAGAGAATCTGCCGCTTGTCCGAGGATCGCAGCGGCCATATCCATACGCCCAGCATTCTCGGCCGACTCATGCGGTGTTACCGAAGCCACCCCCACGACATCCGCCCCAAAGAAGTGCACGAAGACGTCAGCATGGCCCGTTGTCTCTCCCGCCAACGCCGGAAGAATCGCCAGCGCTTCACATCCTAGCTGCCCCATCAGAGCGTCGACCTTGGCGGGTTGATCGGCGTCGGCTCCGACGAGATTGCGCCGCGTGATGGCACAGAGGCCTTCGCCGTTGCTCACTACCGCACCGCCGTCCAGCCCAAGCATCATTGACTCGACACGCGTAGCGGTGGCGGCGCCCATCCGGATTGGGATCTGATCGTCACCGGGTCGATTCGACCGGTATTCGGCATCCAACCAGATCGGTTTCCCTTGGTTGTCGGCAACCTGAATGGGACCGTAGTCACGCACCCAGTCCGACTGGATCGGCCACTCGAGCGGGCGCACGCGATTCGGAGACTCGCGGCGCCACGACTCGAGGTTGGCGAAATCGTTTTGGCGCGCCAGTACGAACACGGGCGTCTGGACATCCACAGCACGAACGATCTCACTCAGCGCGTCGCGCCAGATGTCGTTATAGGAGAGGAGCAGGGCCTGCGGAGGCTCCCAGTCGCCCCGCAGGCGCCGGCCCAACTCTCCCTGTCGTAGCACAACAGTGGCAGCAACAACACTGGGGCCGAAATCGGCCGGGGGATGCACGCGTACGACTGCAGCACCCAAGCCACCGAGCAAGACGCAGGCGTGCACGAGCAATTTGAGAGCCATGCGGTGGCCGAGCTATTCGATCGAGGCTTGTGTAATGGCACCGTTCTGGATGATGATCATGGCGCCTTCACGAGTCGTATATCTCCCATCCGAAACAGGTACGATAAACGACCCGCCTATTTTGATAGCAGATCGTTCTGTCCCGATCAACGAGATCTTCCCCCCCCGTCCCACTTCGACCGACCCGACCTCGACCCTTTCGCCACGTGGGGCCGCCACACTCGTGATCCGCCCATCGAGGACGATGATCGAGGCACCGGACTCGTTTCTGAACGTCCCGTCCGGAAGCACGTGTTTGCGGCCGTTCGTACCGATCAATATCAGCTTTGATAACCCGTCGCTCCGGCCTTTGAGCAATTCCACGGACCTCACGTTGATGGTGGGACGCAGCTGCTCCTGCGCCCGGGCCGATCCCGGAACGATTGTCGCTCCAAGGAGCAGTGCGACAAGAATCGAAAAGCGCTTGGACATGATGCCCCCTGTTGTGTTGGTGTCTCTTCACCCCTGGAACACAGGGAAACGCGTCGATTCGGATCATCGAGTCCACGACGTGAGCTTTCTTCCCAAGCGATTCTGTTGAACTCAATAGGGACGGGCACAACGCCACGGGTTCCACAGTTACCACGGGATATGTATTGGTGTTGAACACCTTAGCCATATTGTGGGTAGCAATATCGGCGACGGCCTCGACAACGACCGTGGCCCGGTGCAGCTTCGACATCATGGACGCTCCGGACCGCGTCGCCTCCCTGCTCGAGGCCGCCCGCAAAGGTGATGAGGGGGCCCTCGACGAAGTGTTCACCATCGTCTATGGCGAGCTGCACCACATGGCGCACTCCCAACGCAGGCGCTGGGACGGCGATTACACCCTCGACACCACCGCCCTCGTGCACGAGGCGTATCTCAAACTCGTCGACCAGACCGGGGCGCAGTGGAACAACCGCGGGCACTTCATGGCCATAGCGGCGAAGGCGATGCGCCACATCCTGGTGAACTACGCAGAGCGGCGGCGGGCGGCCAAGCGCGGCGGCGACATGCAACAGGTCTCGCTCGACGACTCCAATCCTGTTAGCGAAGAAGTGGCCGACGAGGTGCTCGCGCTGCACGAAGCATTGCAGCGATTGGGTGAGGTCAACGAGCGTCAGGCCAAGGTGGTAGAGGCCCGCTTCTTTGCCGGGCTCCCTATAGAGGACACGGCGGAGGCACTGGACATCTCTCCCGCCACGGTCAAACGGGACTGGAGCCTGGCGAGTGCGTGGCTCCACCGCGAGATCAACATCACACTCGAGTGACTCCATGACTCCGGAACGCTGGCAGGAAATCGAGTTGGTTTTCTCGGGTGCCTTCGAACTCGAGGGGGGCGAACGAGATCGGTATGTCGAAGAGCAGTGTACCAGAGATCCCGAACTGCAGCGTGAAGTGAAAGCGCTGCTCGCGTCGCTTGACACGGCCGGTGAGTACTTCGAAGAACTGGCGGGTCGAATCGGCGTTCCGACAGATCCAGACACGCACACGGAACGGCTCGTGGGTAAGCGGATCGGCAACTACCGGCTCGTCGATTTGATCGGTCGCGGCGGAATGGGCGCCGTGTACCTCGCCGAGCGGGACGACGAGCAGTTCCAGATGAAGGCGGCGTTGAAGCTGTTGCCAATGGGGCTCGATTCCGACGAATCACGCAGGCGTTTTCTCGCCGAGCGCCAGATACTCGCCCGCCTCGAACACCCAAACATCGCCCGACTGGTTGACGGAGGCGTCACGGAAGACAGGACGCCCTACTTCGTCATGGAGCTTGTCGAGGGCACGCCGATCGACGAGTACTGCGACACACACCAGCTGACCATTCCACGGCGTCTGGCATTGTTCCTCAAGGTGTGCGACGCAGTCCAGCACGCCCATCAGAACCTCGTCGTGCACCGGGATTTGAAGCCGAGCAACATCCTGGCGACGGAGTCGGGCGAGGTAAAACTGTTGGACTTTGGTATCGCTCGAGTGTTGGACAGCGACGGCACCGGCACCCAAACGACGATGACCCGGCGCGCGCGGCCCATGACCATCGCCTACGCGAGCCCGGAGCAGGTCCTTGGTTCGTCAGTCACCACCGTCAGCGACGTCTACGCGCTCGGCGTTTTGCTGTACACGTTGCTCACGGGTCGCCATCCCTACAAGCTGTCGTCCAAGTCGTTGATGGAGGTCGAACAGATCATTTGCGAGCAGGAGCCCGAGCGTCCAAGCGATGCAGTATTTCGGACGGAGCCCTCGACGCCCGAGGACATCGGCCGTCACCGCAGTACAACGCCTCAACGACTCCGCCGCGATCTAGCAGGAGACCTCGATACGATTGTCCTCACTGCGTTACGCAAGGAACCCGAACGGCGCTATGCCTCGGTGTCTCAATTCGCCGACGACCTGCGCCGGTACCAGACGGGGCTTCCGGTCACCGCGCACAAGGACTCGCTGCGGTATCGCACGTCCCGGTTTGTGCGACGGCACAAGGTGGGAGTGACCGCGGGCGCCGCGGTGACCTTGATGCTTGCAGGATTCGTCGGCGTGTCGTTCAGGTTTGCCCTAACGACCGCGGCACAATCGCGTGAGATCACGCGGGAAGCCGAGACAGCGGAGCAAGTCTCTTCCTTCTTAGTAGATCTGTTCGAGGTGTCCAATCCCGGTCAGGGAACGGGTGACACGGTAACCGCTCGCGCAATCCTGGAACGCGGCGCCGCCTCCATCAACGAGCGCCTGACCGACCAGCCCGACCACTGTACGACAGCGCCCTCGCCATTCGACGCGATCTTTACGGAAATGACCACCCGGACGTGGCAGCGAGCCTCGACGCGATCGGGGGACTCTGGCGAGCGCAGCGGGCATGGGACACCGCCGAACCCGTGTACTGGGAAGCGCTCGCGATCCTACGAGGCCTCGACGACGACCCCCTGAACATCGCGAACACCCTTCAAGGGCTGGCAGGCAGCATGCGAAATCCCCTGCGCGGCGTCGATCCCTCGGTCAACGAGGCGAGAAAAGACACCGCCGAGGGATTGATCAATGAGGCCATCGCGCTGCGCCTTCAGGTGGAGGATTGGGACAGCCCAAATATGGTCACTGCAATCTCCATCCTGGCGTACGTGCTGCAGGCAAAAGGGAACCTCGACTCGGCGGGGATACTGTACGCCAACGTGGCGAATGGACTCCGAGCACAGGGCGACTCCGGCAACCCCACGGTTAGGGTGGCGCTGAACAACCTTGGCTACATCCACCGTGTGAAGGATGACTTCCCCCAGGCGGAACAGGTGTACCGGGAGGCGCTCGCCCTGGAACGGAAGTGGGGTGTGCCTGCCAACCAACTCACCATTCTCAACAACCTGGCCAGCGTCGTGAGCTACCAGGGCGGCCGACAGGATGAGGTCCGAGACGTGCTACAAGAGCGGATCGTTATCACCCGGGAGCACTGGCCGGACGGACACTGGCAGATAGGTGCTGCCATCGCAGCATTGGGTGTGCTCTACATTCAACAAGGGGATTCTCTCGCCGCGGAGCCGCTGTACCGGGAGACCGTAGAGATCTACACCAGCGCTATCGGTCCCAATCACGGTTGGACCGCCCATTCCAAGGCAATTCTCGGGAGTCTTCTCATGGCGCAGGGACGGTTCGCCGATGCGGAGACGCTGCTCCTCGAGGCGCAGCAGGCGTTGGGCGAGGTTGCCGCGGCCAGCGAATGGCACGTGGATGCGTTGACGCGGACGGTGATGTTGTATGAAGCGTGGGACAAGCCGGACGAGGCGGCGCGGTATCAGGCGTTGATTCCGGCGGATTCGACAGGAACCGCTGCGAAGAACTGATCGAGATGGCGCAGCGTAAGAGGGTCGCGGCCACGGATGTGAAACTCCCTTGCCCCCACCGTACGTCACCCTAATCTTCCCTCGAAGCAACGCCTGCCGGCTTCTTGCGGCTTGACCTACGAAAACAATCTGGGAAGCCGGAGAACCACCACTGTTCCCCAGCCGCACAGCGCCGCTTGGGAAGCGTTCCACCCGAAAACGCGCCCACGAGACGACGAGATACGCCCGGCGATCAACGCTTCCTGATGATCAGGGATTTGGGTGGTGCGGAGGAAACCGAGTTGATCGTGGTCGAGAACGTGATCGAGGAGTTGAAGGCGAAGGTGGGGAATTGACCGAATAACCTCCCACCTCTCGACCGCGAAGCACTTCCATGCACCACGATGTTCAAAGCGTTCCGAGATACTCCTCGCCAGCCGCCGTGACCCGTGCAACCGCGGTGGCAATCGAGGCGAGCGTCTCGGAGGAGGCGCCGCCTACCTCAATGTCGTGCGTTGCTTGCAGCGCCTCCCGGTACCAATCCACCCACGCCTGGAGGATGACTAGTTGTTCTGCGCGATTTGCCCCCGCAGCGATCGCGGTTTGGCTCAACGCAAACTCGGCAGCCAGTCTGCTCAGAGCCGCGGCCTCCAGTTCGCCGATGATGAAACGCGCTGTCTCTCCGTCGGCGGAGGTTAGCGTCATCGCTGCCACCATGGTGCAGACGCCCACGTTCTCCAGCGACTGGGGGGATACCTTGTCGACCCGGTCGCCATCGGTGTGATAGAACATATCCGTGAAGTGCCACAACAAGAGGCCCGGAATGTCGGCCCGCAAGAAGGGCACGTGGTCACTGCCACCCTCGTACGGGTTGGTCCTCACCACCCATCCGGTCACCGCGGACTGATCGAGGCAGCGACCCAGCACGAAGTCATTCAGGTAATGGGGTGTGAGGTCGTCCACGGAAAGGGGACGTCGCCCTTCATTCCACCAGTCCGTGTGTTCGTCGTTGCCACGCGTCCAAATTGCCGAGGGATCCGGCATCTTTTCGATGAGAAAAGTGCCGCCGGTCTTGTCCGTGTCCTCTCCCACCATATCGAGGCTCATTCCCCAGAGAATGCCAGCAGCGCGTGCAGGATCGTCCGCGATGTAGCGACGGGTGGAGGCGATCTCGTCGCCCCACAACATGGAGATGGTGCGGTCCGGCTGAAAACTTCCATTGCGAACGAGTTCGGCCAGTACCCGTGCGACCTCGGCCTGCGCCGCCACACCCGACGCGTTGTCGTTGGCCCCCGGCTCCTGCACATGGGCGCTGAGTACAAACCGTTCGTCCGGGTGGGTACGTCCGTGAACGTCGGCAATCAACTCGAGTTCATCGGCTTCGTAGATCCGGGTCTCCAGTGTGACCCGTACCCGCACAGGCCCGGCATCCAATGCCTGCTTGAGTCGCTCACGCGCCGCATAAGAGAGACGCACACCCCACGATCGATGCTCCGGGTCCATCGGAAGACCGCTGAACTGAATCGAGTGCTGGTTGATCTCGGGTCGCGTGTAGGCCGGCATGCTATAGGAGAGCACACCGATCGCTCCACGATTCTGGACGGCCTCGCTGAACAGGCGGCGCACGTTCGTCTCCCCAAAGACGACTTTCCCGCGCACGTCGAGGCCCTCGAATTGCTCCGCCCCACCGTCGCCCACATACACCAACTCCGCTTCGAGGCCTTGCGGAGAGGTGGAGTAGGAGTTGATCGCCATCATGTTCATGTTGCTCGAGTACTCGAGCAGCGGTCCGCCCGTGGGCCCCAAGAGGTCCAGCGAACCAGACACCGGCTCCCAGGTCGGTTCGTCCATGACCCGGTGTTGGACGCGGTAGGTGAGGGCCGCATCCGGTGAGGCGTCTTCCTCGGCGACGTAACCGGCGGCGGTGAGCACCTCAACGACATGATCGATGCTGGCGTCGAACCCAGCGTTGCCGGGCACCCTGAACTTGCCGTCCATGAACGCCACGACTTCCTTGGCGCGGTCCCCGGAGTACATGGCCCGCACATCACGAAAATATTCTTCGATGGTACCAGTGCTGGGACGTTGTTCGCGACTCGCGCCGTCAGAACAGGCGGCCAGTCCCAGCGTGTGACCCATGAGCAGCGAGAAGACCGCGAAGCGTTTCATCGGACTTGCCCCGTTGTTGGTGGACACCGATTAGTGGTGGAGCACGGACAGGTACTTGGCCCAAGGCCCGACAACCTCTTTGTACTGCTTCGCCATCACCCGCACGATCTGCGCGATGTGAGTACAGTCGTGCACGACCCACGTCGCCAGAAGCTGTTCCAGCGTCACGGGGCCGAATTCAGGATGGATTCCGGTCCGCTGAAGGTGGTCGGGGGTCAGATGCCACGACTGGAGCTCCGCCACGTTCTGTTCCCGTAGCTCGGTGAACTCGGTCAGTAGCCCCGTCAGGACGCGACCTTGGTTTCGCTCGAGGTGACGAAAGCGATCGTACGGCTCGAACCGACGATCGCCATCCTGGTTCAGGATGGTTCGCGCGCGCACGATCCAATCCGTCTCTTCTCCATCGATCAGGTGCCCTACGACGTCAAACGGGCTCCAGGTGTCGGGCCCCTCGTTGGAGTTGGTCCACACGATCGGCAAGCCGCCGAGCAATGACTGCAGGGCCGAAGGGGTGCGCTCCAAGACGCGTATGCCGTTCGCGAGGTCGAACTCCATCGGGGAAGTATATGGCGCATGGTACGCACGTGCGTCAACGTGGATCCGTGGGAAACCGCTTCCTAGTTGCTCGGGCGAATCCCCGGTAACGCCGCCATCTCGATGTAGTAGAGATCTCCCCATCCACGGGAGAAGAAGAGGTATTGCCCATCTGGCGACACCAACGGAGTATAGTCGAAGTCATCCGAGTTGACCGTATCCCCGAGTGATCGCGGCGCCGTCCACCCCGCCCCATCGCGGAAACAAATGTAGAGGTCACCGGACCCGGCTCCACCCGGACGCGTGGATGAGAAGATCAGATAGGATTCGTCAGGCGCGATGAAAGGGTCAGCGTCCGTGGATTCCGAGTTGACCACCGTACCCAGGTTCTCGGCCGGCTGGTACACGCCATCGCCCAGGCGCGACACATAGAGATCCAAGGCTCCCGACCCACCTTCGCGGCGGGAGCCAAAATAGAGGTTCCCGTTTGCCGCCACTGACGGATAGTTGTCGTATTCGTCCGAGTTGACCGCGTCCGAAAGACGTTCCGGGTCGCCCCATCCGTTCCCTGCTCGCGGCACCCGCCACAAGTCGAACGCTACATCGTCCCCCCCGGATGCGGCCGGTCGGGTCGACGCGAAGAACATCCACCGACCGTCAGGGCTCAAGAAGGGTTCCTTGTCGTAGAACGTCCCCGAAAACGGAACGGTCACGGGGTCGGTCCACCCGCCGTCCACGAACCGTGTGAACTTGATGGCCTCATGGCCGCGTCGATCGGTGCGCCGAACGAAATACATCCGGGTGCCATCGGCGGAGAACGCGGGGCCGTACTCATCGGCATCCGTATTGACCGTCCCTGGGAGAAAGAGCATCGCGGTTCGGACCGGACTCGCGCTGACGTACGGCGCCTGGGCGATGACGAGGGTCGGCGTGAGCCCAACGACCGTCACGGCGAAAACGATGGGACGCATTGGACGACTCCTGATGGCGGAGGAACAAGACATGGTGAGGATGAGTGTAGCCGGCTGCCCGTGCTGGTCAACTCGTTCGCTCTTGGGCAAGGTTCGTGACATCGCACCACCCTTCCCCGCCTCCCGGTTGCACGAGAACCAACCGGCCTCCATCCTACGCCATGCCACCGATCCTCACTGAACTCCGCGCCGCCCTCCGTACGATCGAAAACTCGCCACTCTTGCAGGTGGTGGTCCCGGCCCGCATTGTTACGATGATACCAATCATTCATTAAACAGGCCTCAACACACGGGGCTATCAGGGAGGTCACAGTGCGCACCACTCGAATTGTGTCACTCTTCACGCTTTGCGT
This sequence comes from Gemmatimonadota bacterium, assembly GCA_039656555.1. GTDB lineage: Bacteria > Gemmatimonadota > Gemmatimonadetes > Gemmatimonadales > GWC2-71-9 > CAMYLY01. Next base: position 18,186 of record JBDHLU010000034.1, read on the forward strand.
TGTCATCGGGGCGTGTCATCACGCAACGATCAATACCGGCCTCGCTCCTTCGAGAGATACTGTTCATGAGCCCTGGGCCCATAGCTGGATTTACGGTCTCGTTCCGCCCGACGCGGTCCATACGAGGGAGCGGTGCGCAACGGGCGTCGCGAGAGTCGAAACGCAACGGAGTTTCTTGAACGGACTGGTGGGCATCCTCACCTTGGGCATCTATACGCCAATGGAAATCAAAGTCACGTGCGCGGCGGCGGGAGGAGACGACGCACCAGCCCAGGTCGACGTCTCGATCAAAGATAATGCGTCGCTGGAAGAGATTCAGGCCGCGTTCATGACGGCGGCGGATCGCACGGTCGAAGAGAGGAGGGCTGTCTTCGTTCAGTTCTAGAACGGAGGACGGACCAGCAGACAACTTCACCAGCCCCGAGCGTCCCAGCGACGTTCGGGGCTACCACCACATCGCGTCGTTCGCCCACCGCATTAACTGCGCGTGGTTTGCGAGTTGGAATGGCTCACCGTTTGTAGACGATGGGGATTGTTGGAGATGCACCCCACCTACAAATTTAGCGCATGAGCGAAACGCCTCTTCCGAAGTGGCTGTTGTCAAAGTGGCTGTTGGCTCTCTATGTGGTTAATGCCCCCAAGCCCCCGAATCTCACGGACTATGATAGGCCCAACTACGCTCGACCGTCAGACCAATCGCATGCTGTGACACATTCGGACCACAGGTTTACCACCGCACGTGTTCGCTACAAATTCAGGTGTGTCCGCACCTCGACCGGCCCCATGGTGGGTAAGGCTCTTCTGTCCGATTACTCGTCGGCTTCCTGTTGGGCGCTACCGGGCGGCACGGTGGCTTGCCCGCCGCCCGCCGGCTCCGTTTATCGCTACGATGCCTCGTGGACTCGGCGGCCTCCAGTTCGTGTGCGACCTACGTGACAGCAATGCGCAGGACGTTTGCTTTGCGGGAGTCTACGAGCCTCAGGAGACCGAGATCGTATGCGCGATACTAGGCCGTGGTTCCACGTTCGTAGACGTTGGAGCTAACTGGGGATTCTTTACTCTCCTTGGCGCGAGTCGCGTCGGGACAGACGGTCGTGTCGTCTCGCTTGAGCCCGACCCGCGCATGTATGAACTCTTGCAACGCAATGTCACGCTGAACGGTCTCACGCACGTTACCACCCGTCAGCTGGCGGCTTCCGATACCGCCGACTCGGCGACGCTCGCCGCATTCGCGGAATCCGGTGGCAACTTTGGCGTGTCCCATCTGGTGGCGGGCAAAGAGGAGGGGAGTTCGTCACGCCACTTCACCGTCGAGACCCAGACGCTGGATGCGGTGCTGGATGACGAACGGATCGACACGGTGGATCTGCTCAAGATGGATATAGAGGGCTCCGAGGGGGCGGCACTCGACGGGCTTGCCACATCGATGCAGTCAGGGCGCGTGCCGCGGATTCTCTTGGAGCTGCACCCGAGCAGGCTGAAAGCGTCTGGCCGTTCGGCTCAGAAGTTGATTGCCGTGCTGCGCTCATTCGGGTATCGCGGCCAGACCATCGATCACTCCGGCGACGTCGCACACAGAGCGCACTACGGTCGGTTCGGAAACATGAAAGAATGGTTGATCGATCTGAACCCTGACGACGAACTCGACGCATGGCCCCATCAGTTGTGGGTGCAGGGTGATGTCGACCCGCTGGTCTTCGATCGCTGACAGGATCCCTCGACGGCCTGCTCAGGTAGACCGTTCCGGCGCTCACATCGAGTTCATTCCAGTTGGGGTGGTCGTGTCAATGCACGACGGCGTCCTCGTCGGTTTATCCCCACGAAGCGAGGCGGACGCTGGCACGCGTCAGCAGTGCGCGGGATAGTCCTGCGTGCACCCTTCTACCGTGACGCGTTAGCACGTCTCTAACGGTCTCGGCTTACACGTCCGTCCCGGCGTGTAAACTCCGTCCCGATTCCCTTCCCTTTCTGGCTCGCTTTCCCCACTCGGACCGGCCCGTAGCAAATAACGTGAGCCGTTGGGTCCCATAGGTCCGCTTGTAGAGGAATCGAAATTGATGCAGCGGCGTGAATAGGAGGAGGGTCCCATCGTTGAACACCCTCCGAATATCAGGTGGGTCAGATACGCCGTTCCGCCCGTCGAATTAGATCGGAGAGCGTCGTGCCAAGTGCAAGGGTGCAGGTCAGCCTCGCATGCCGATTCCTCCTGGGAGACTTCCGGGCCGACGCTCGGGCGGATAGCATAGGGTGTACACACCAACACTGGAGGTGGATGCCATGCTCCAGCTAGGCTGCCCACGGTGTGGACGCTTAGTAACCGAAGAGGACCCTACCTGCCGTGACTGCGGCTATGAGACAAGGTCCCTGCACTGGCGTCTGACACGAACGGCGAAGCGTCGTTTTGGGCCAGCACAACAAGAGTTTCGGAGTTTGTACCAGCGACTTGGTGGTGAGCGAGTAGTGGAGCAGGCCGTTGACCTCTTCTACGGCAAGGTCCTCGCAGATAATCGGATCAAGCACTTCTTTAACAATGTTGACACCAGACGCTTACGAAAGAAGCAACGAGATTTCTTGACCTACGCCTGTGGAGGTTTGGTGACCTACGATAGCGATAATCTCCGCGAGGCTCACAGACATTTGAATCTCAAAGAGGAGCATTTCGCCGTCGTCGTCGGACACCTCAAGGAGACCCTCGAAGGACTTGGCATTGCCGACGACTTGGTACAGGACGTGGTTGCCATTGCAAACGCGACTCGTGATGATGTGCTGAATCTCTAAGAGACACCAACCTGCCTTTCGGAGAGTGGATGTGGTGGAGTTAGACGAGTTCGCGAAGCTGTATCGGAGGCCGATCAAGTATCTTCTGGCTAGGCAAGCGGATCGGAGTTGAAGACGAAGGTGGGAAATTAGGGCACATTCTTGGGCACATCGACCCGCAAACACTCGGCGAGAACTTGAAAACCGCCGCGGGAAACCGTAACAAGGGCTCGTGGACTCGCTAACCGCCGATCTTCCGATCACTGGTCCAATGCTTGTCCCGCAATTTGAACTTCTGGAGCTTACCGGTCGCCGTTCGAGGTAGCTCCTGCAAGAATTCCACCGACGTCGGGCATTTGAAGTGCGCCATGTTCTCTCGGCAGAAGGCCATGATGTCGTCCTCGGTGGCCTGCTCGCCGGGACGAAGCACCACAAGCGCCTTTGGCGTTTCTCCCCATTTCTCGTGTGGGACACCGATGACGGCGCACTCGAGAATGGCCGAGTGGCGATAGAGCGTGTCTTCGATGTCCGGAGAGCTGATGTTCTCGCCACCAGAAATGATGACGTCCTTTTTCCGATCGACGATGCGGATGTTATGGTGTTCGTCCCATACGGCGAGGTCGCCGGTATGGAAGAACCCATTGTTGATAACGCTGGCGGTTGCTTCGGGCTGCTCCCAATAACCTTTGAAGACGACATTGGATCGGGCGCACACCTCCCCCACCGACACGCCATCGGTTGGAACCAGCTTGCCATCACCATCGAGTAGTTGCAGCTCGACGCCAATACCGGGCACCCCGGCGCGCGCCCTCCGCGGATAGTCCCCCTCTTCCGTTGTGAAGTCTACTTGCGATGATGTCAGGAACGGCGCGGTCTCGGTGAGCCCGTAAATCTGAACGAAACTCCAACCCAATTCCTGTTCCAAACGCTCGATGAACGCGGCGGGTGGCGGCGCGCCCGCGATGGTCAATCGCGGCTTCGACGTGATCGTGTGCTGGTCTTTGTGCGGGTAATCCAGAATGGCGCGCAGGACCGTTGGTGCCATACACGCGAACGTGACGCCCTCTGCCGCAACGAGTGCGAACATTATCTTGGCGTCAATTGCTCGCAGTACAACGTGCGTACCACCCATGCCGGTCAACGCGTACACCCCGCCCCATCCGTTGCAGTGAAACATGGGCAGCGTCCAAAGCTCGACATCCTCGTGCGTGACGCGCAGATGAGCGATGAGCAGGTATGCGTTGAGATAGCAGTTCCGATGCGTGAGCATCACACCCTTGGGGCGAGCCGTAGTTCCGGACGTGTAGTTGATCGACACCAGGTCGTTCTCGTCACGATCCGGGGACGGCGGAGCCGTTCGCGGCTGGTCTGCAATCATGTCGTTCCAATCGGTCCACCCGGGCGCGTCTCCCGATTCGTACGCGGCGACGATCCAATGCTCCACGCTTGGAAGAGCTTCCCGGATCGTGTCGATGGCGCTCGTATGCTCGTGGTCGACCAGCATGGCCTTCACGCCGGCGTGATCGATGATGAATTGGTGGTCTGCGGACGTGAGTCGGTAGTTCAATGGAACGAGAATCGCGCCGATCTGACTCGTCGCGTAAAAACTCTCGAGAAAGAAGTGCGAGTTGGGACTGAGAATACAGACGCGATCACCCTGCCCGATTCCGCACTCGAGCAAACTATGCGAGAGTTGATTCACGCGACTCTGATATTCGGCATACGTGAAGCGGAGCTCCCCATCGACAATGGCCGTCTTGGTTGGGTACAGCCGGGCGGCGCGTTTCAGGAAATCGTCAATAAGCAGCGGTACCTGCATCCGTTATCTCCGTTGGAGTCGTTGCTTGAAGGTCAGTGAGGCTCCACTGGGCATCCCGATCCTCAGGCGACTAATTAACCGTCCGCACGCGGTCTCCAACAGATGGATGGCGAAACCCCCTTGTGACCGGCATCTTAGGGTGCCGATGCATCGACCCCGAGGATGGGGAATAGCGAATGTCGAATAACGAATTTCGAATATCGAATATCGAAGTGTTGCGCTATCCGTGCATTCGATATTCTGGACTCGACATTCATCGGTTCATATGAATGAAATAACAGCCAAGCTCTCCACCGCCCTCGCCGACCGCTACCAGATCGAACGGCGCCTCGGCGAAGGCGGCATGGCGACCGTGTACCTCGCCGAGGACCTGAAGCACAAGCGCAAGGTGGCGGTCAAGGTCCTGCGACCCGAACTTGCCGCTGTATTGGGTGCCGAGCGGTTCGTGCAGGAGATCACGACGACCGCCAATCTTCAACATCCACACATTCTGCCGCTGTTCGATTCAGGTGAGGCGGACGGATTCCTCTATTACGTCATGCCGTTTATCGACGGCGAGACGTTGCGGGACAAGCTCAACCGCGAGACACAACTCGGGATCTCGCGGCACCCTTGCCCGCCTTGTTGAGGGCAACCACGCGGTAATCCAACTGGACGCCGCGCGGTATCGCTCGGCGGCGGCAGTGGCCCCCGCTGGTCCAGGCGCGGGGACGAACTCTTCTACTGGAAGGGGGACTCCCTCATGGCGGTGCCGGTAACGACAACAAGCGGATTCGAACGAGCGGCACCAGAATTTCTGTTTCGTGCCGAGATGACCAGCACCGCACACGAGCAGTACGACGTGGCGGCTGATGCGCAGCGATTTCTCCTCCAGATCAAGAACCCCGATTACCCGGCGAAGGAAATCCACGTGGTGATGAATTGGCTGGAACAGTTGATGGACAAAGGCGAGAACTGACCGAGATCACCGTTCGCCTCTCTACCGCCCTTCGTAGACCGCTACCGGATCGAACGCCGACTTGGCGAAGGCGGCATGGCGACCCTCTACCTCGTGTGAGTCAACGATTCGACTCAATTCCAGAGCGAGTTGCTGTAGACGCCCCCGCGAAACAAATCAAAGAAATCATCCACCTCCGGGTGCTGAATCGGCTCCGTACTGGTGTCCAGTTCGAGATGCCGTTCGGCCACGTACGTCCGGTGCGATGCCCCATGGACGAGCACGTGATACCAGGGCCGGTCTTTGGGTGGGCGCGAGCGAGCGACCTGCTCGTACCACTCGTCCGACCCTTGAAAGGTTTCATCCACGCCCATGATCACCCCTCGGTAGTCAAACTTCCGATGATGAACCATTTGCCCGATGGTGAAGGTGGTCATGATGGGCGTCCTACCCTGCCCGCTCGACCTCGACGCGCGCGTCGTTGTAACATGCCGCACCACCCACGTCGTTCAACGTCGCCGGCGACAGCGCGGTCGACGTGTACCCGTTGCGCGACGACTTGCGCCACGCGCCCTTCGGAATCAACACCACGCCACGTCGGACTTTCCCACGCACGCGGGCCCGGCACACCACCTCGCCTAGATCGTTGTAGACGCGTACAACGTCGCGGTCCTCGATCGTGCGTGCAGCAGCGTCATCTTCGTGCATGTCCACGACCATCTCGGCGTAGTTGAACTCCCCCATCGTACTCGAGACCATTTTGCCCGACGCCGGGCTGATGAGCGCCAGCGGGTGGGCGTCGTCCACGACCGGATCGTACGCGTAGGCGTTCTCGCCCAATACGTCGGGCGCCAGATGAATCTTTCCGGTTTCCGTTCTCGGAAACACGGTGGCGAATTGAATCGGCCCGCCGTCCGCGTACACGGGCTGCACACCCCCGCGTATCAGGTTCCCCACGTCCACCGGAGACGTTTCGAAATCCAGTGTTTCGGCGATCTTCGCGAAACAGGTTTCTTGATCCCACTGAAACGGCGGGTCGTCCCACCCCATGGCCCGGCCCAGCGCCGCGAATACGTCGTGGTTCGACCGCGCCTCACCTTCCGGAGGGATGACGGGCGCCGCACCGACGAGCACGTAGGACCCATACCCCACCTTGAGGTCCCAATGCTCGAGGAACGTCGTGGCCGGAAGGATGATATCCGCATAGGCAGCCGTGTCCGTCCGGACTTGATCGAAGACGACCGTGAACAGATCGTCACGCGCCAATCCTTCGATCACGCGGTTTTGATCGGGCGTGGTCGCCACGGGATTGCTGTTGTAGACGAACACGGCGCGAATCGGCGGATCGAGTGAGTCAGTAAGTACCTGGCCCAGCTGGGTCATGTTGATCTCGCGCGTCTCCCACGGCACGTCGATGATGGATGACTTCTCCGAGACGGCACCGCCGTTGCTCATGGTATAGCCACCGCCGCGGACGCCGAACTTGCCCAACAACGTGGGCATGGCCATGATCGCCGCGACCGCCTGTCCGCCGTTACGGTTCCGTTCCACACCCCACCCGCACCGCAGTACCGCGGGATTCGCGTCGGCATATGCATCGGCAAACCGACGAATGACATCGGGCGATACGCCCGACGCTTCGGCAGCGCGGTCGACCGTCCAATCCTCTGCCGCCGCAAGCAGCACGTTGGCGTCCTGGGCATGTTGGTCGAGAAACTGCGTGTCGAGCTTGCCGCCTTCGCGCCACAGATTGATCAACCCGAGGGCCAGGGGGAGATCGGCGCCCGGCATCACCGGGACGTGCAGATCGACTTCCTCGCTCGAGAAGTTGTGCGTTGGATCGACGACGATGATGTACGCGCCGGCGCGCTTCGCCTGCTTGAGGTACGGCACCAGGTGAATGTTCGAGGCCTTGGGGTTCGCGCCCCACACGACGATGCATTTCGCGAGCGGATAATCCGCAAACGGGACGCCCGGCATCTTCCCGTACATGGCCGTCGCCACCAGCGTCGTCGGGACGGCACACACGGTCTTCGCCAGCCGGGACGCGCCCAATCTGGCAAAGTACAATCGGTCGGTGAATTCATCCGTCAGCCGGCCGTTCGACCCGCCGTAGTGATAAGGGAGAATGGCCTCGGCGCCCCATTCCTTGGCGATCGTTTCGAAACGACCGGTGATCTCGTCGATCGCCTCTTCCCACGAAATGCGTGCGTATTGACCGCTCCCCTTGGGGCCGGTGCGCCGTTCAGGAAACAGGAGCCGATCTTCGTGGTACACACGCCGATCGAAGTGGCGGATCTTGCTGCAAATGAAATCGGCAGTGTCGGGGTGGCCCGAACCCGACCCTATCCGATCGATGCGCCCGCCGACGACAGAAACGTCCAGCGCGCAGCCGTCCGGGCAGTCCATCACACAACCGGTCGTACGGTGGTTCGATCCCATGGACCAATCTAGCGCACTAACCAAACTCCACGTCGTGCCACATCTTAGACCGATGCTCGAAACCAAAGAGGATCGAGGAGGATCGAGGAGGATCGAGGAGGATCCACGTAAACTGCCGCGAGGACGCAGATCCTCTTGGATCATCTCGGATCCTCTTGGATCCTCCTAGCACCATGCCCGAGATCACCGCCAAGCTCTCCACCGCCCTCGCGGACCGCTACCGGATCGAACGCCACCTCGGCGAAGGCGGCATGGCCACCGTGTACCTCGCTGAGGACCTCAAGCACAAGCGCAAAGTGGCGGTCAAGGTGCTGCGGCCTGAACTGGCGGCGGTGCTCGGGGCCGAGCGGTTCGTGCAGGAGATCACCACCACCGCCAATCTCCAGCATCCGCACATCTTGCCGCTGTTCGATTCGGGCGAAGCCGACGGCTTCCTCTACTACGTCATGCCGTACATCGAGGGCGAGACCCTACGCGACAAGCTGAACCGTGAAACGCAACTCGGCATCGATGAGGCGGTCAGTATCACGATCGCGATCGCCGAAGCGTTGGACGCCGCCCACCAACAGGGCGTGATCCACCGTGACATCAAGCCCGAGAATATCCTGCTCCACAACGACCTTCCGATGGTGGCGGACTTCGGGATTGCACTAGCGGTGAGTGCGGCGGCGGGTGGGCGGATGACGGAGACCGGATTAAGCCTCGGCACGCCGCACTACATGTCGCCCGAACAAGCAACCGCCGAGAAAGATCTCACGGCACGTTCCGACGTGTACTCGTTGGGTTGCATGCTGTACGAGATGCTCACGGGAGAGCCGCCGCATACGGGTGCGTCGGCGCAGGCCATCGTGATGAAAATCGTCACCGATGATGCACGGCCCGTGACGGAGTTGCGCAAGTCCGTGCCGCCGCATGTCGCGGCCGCCACGGCCAAATCATTGGAGAAGTTGGCGGCGGATCGGTTCGCGACGGCGAAAGGGTTCGCCGAGGCGCTCACGAACCAGGCATTCGCGTTGCCCGCGACTCAGGCCGCGGCGGTGGCGGGTGCACGGCCCAGCGGCCCATGGAACCGCGTATCCATTGTCGCAACAGCCGTCGCGGTGATCCTGACGGTCATGACGCTCTGGAGTTGGCTGCGTGTGCCTCCCGAAGTATCGCAGCCGGTGACGCGCGTTTCGGTGCTGATACCCGAGGAACAGAGCTTCGACGGTGCCGGACGGTTCGATATTTCGCGCGATGGATCGCTGATGGTCTACGAGGGACGGGGTGAGGGAGTCGATCAGCTCTGGGCGAGACGGTGGGACGCCTTGGATGCAACCCCAATCCGTGATACGGATGGTGCGAATCGCCCCGCGATTTCGCCCGATGATAGGGAGGTGGCGTTCAACATTGCAGGTTCAATCCGAGTCGTGCCACTCCAGGGAGGTGTTTCCCGGACCCTTGCCACCGACTCGGTGAATTGCTGTGTGCGCTGGAGTCCCGACGGCGTTTGGCTCTACTTCTATGACATTGCGCGGGGGCTGAGCCGAGTGCCCGCCGCCGGTGGCCCTATCGAGGTGGTAACCCAAGTAGATACAGCAGCTGGAGACGTGTTTAACGCCTTCATCGAGATACTGCCAGGCGGAAAGGCAGCGGTGTATCAGGCAAATGGCGTATCTGGCTTAAGGCTCCTAGCGCTGGATCTAGCAGCGGGCGAGGTGAAAGAGCTGTCCCCTGGCGTGTTTCCACGCTACAGCTCGGGATACCTGCTGTTTGGTACGCCCGATGGGACGACGCTGATGGCCGCGCCGTTCGATGTCGAGAAACTGGAGTTTACGGGCTCGGCAACGCCGGTGGCCGAGGGTCTCCGAACACCGGCCGGCGGAAATACTTATTTCGCCGTCTCCCAGACGGGGAGGCTCATCTACGCCGCAGGAAGCGCAACGGAGCGTAGCTACGAGGTCGTTTGGGTGACGAGGGAAGGCCAGGTGACGGCCGTCGATCCCGATTGGACGTTCGACCCTGGAGGCAACAATCGTGGCGTGTCCCTCTCGCCGGACGGGACACAATTGGCCGTCTCGATTCTCGGCGATGTAAACGAAGACATCTGGATCAAGCAGCTACCACGAGGTCCCTCCACCCGCATCACGTTCCACGACGCACAGGATGTCCGTCCCCGGTGGACGCCCAGAGGAGACGCCGTCACGTTCCTGTCGGAACGAGAGGGCAGGGCCTCCGTCTTCGTCAAACGGGCGTCCGGCACCGGCGTGGCGGAATTACTGTTGACCCACGAGTTCCAGCTCTGGGAGGCCCTCTTTTCCCCGGACGGAGAGTGGCTCGTCGCGCGAACGGGTGGACAGCAACAGGGCGCGGGTGGTCGGGACGTGTGGGCCATTCGGGCGGGCGTGGACACCCTGCCGATCCCACTGGTCATCACTGATTTCGATGAGAAGGCCATCGCGCTGTCTCCCGACGGACGCTGGCTGGCGTACGAGTCCGATGAGACCGAGCGGAACGAAGTGTACGTGCGCCCCTTCCCTGACGTGGATGAAGGCAAGTGGACGGTCTCGATTGCCGGAGGCGTGATGCCGGTCTGGGCGCACAGCGGGCGCGAACTCTTCTACGTGAACGCCGACGGCGAGATGGTCGCGGCCCAGGTCCAAACGGGGTCGGACTTCGCGGTCACTGACCGCTCAGTGCTGTTCGCCCTCGATCCTGCGTTGCTGTTCCGGCAAAACGAACAGTATGCCATGTACGACGTTGCGCCCGACGATGAACGATTTCTGATGCTCCGGGCGGTCAGTTTTCAAGAGGCCGGACCCGAACTCATCCTCGTCGAGAACTTCTTCGAGGAGTTGAAGACGAAGACGGATCCGTAATCTTATATCGCCTTTAGGCTCCACCCTACTCGGACCGCAGCGCCCTTCCCCCCTCTTGACGTCGACTTGACGCCCGCCCGGCAACATGCCCGTGGAATCAACGGGAGACCGCGTGCACAACCGACGCTTGATCGTACACCCGAAAGTACGACGAACACATCCCGCCTATCTAACTGAACTGGTCCGCGGGCTGGGGCTGACAGGCCGGCAGATCGCCACGCCGCACTCGTCGGCCGAGACGCGGGCAGTTGCCCGGCAGGCGGCCCGCGACGGTCTCGCACAACTCCTCGTGGCTGGCGGGGACGGAACGATCCACGCGGCAGTCCAGGAATTAACCGGCACGCGGACCCGGCTCGGCATCATTCCCTGCGGCACGTCGAACGACCTCGCCGGCAGCCTCGGCATCACCGAAGCGCCGGCGTTCTTGATCCCAATGTTCCAACAGGGCTGCTCTTGCCCGGTCGATCTCCTGCGGTTCGGTGAGGACTGGGTTACGACCGCCGGCGGGCTTGGGCTGGCAGCTGAGATCGCCCGTGCCGCCAACGAGTGCCGCGCGACACCACGCAAGCAACGCGCATGGTCGTGGCTCGGGAGACACCTCTACTCGCTCATCGCCGCGCGCGAGATCATCAGTCACCCGACACGTTCGGTCACCCTCCGGGTCACCGTCGATGGCGAGCCCGTGGCTCCCATCGAGACCACGGCGCTACTCGTGAGTCGCGTGCCGTCATTCGGCGGTGGACTCCACATCACCGAAGTCCAACCCACCGCAGGGCGCTTCGCCGCGACGTTCATCACCGCACGCACCCGTCCAGCGCTCCTTGCGACACTGTTGCGACTGCGTCGCGGGCAACCCGGCGGTTCCGGTACTCGCGTGTTTCCATCGATCGCCACGCTCGACGTTCATGCCAATGGTCTGGTAGGAGCTTTCGGTGACGGCGAGTACCTCGGACTGCGGCATCGGCTGTCGATCAGCATCGTACCCTCGGCGCTGCACGTGTTGATGCCCGATGCAACCGCGACGGCAGGCAACGTCCAGCGGCAAGCGGAGGCCGTATGACCTCGGGCGCGGTATTCGTCGTGGTCGGCAGCGGGTTCGCCGTCGGTGCCGGGATGATCGCCATGCAGCATGTGCGGACCCCGCGCTCCACCACCCGGTGGATGAAGTATGCCGTCTATGCGGTCTTCGTCTCGATAATGCTCGGAGCGGCCGCGGCCGGACCTGCGGCGTTCAACGCGGTCGTCGCACTCATGGTTGTCGTAGTGCTCGCCGAGGTGACCACGACATTGCAGCGCCGGACGCGCTCCACGAGAGAACTGGTCTGGGGTGGGCTCGTTGCCACGAGCGTCGTGCTCGGCGGGATCCATCTGATCCTGCTGACCCAAACCACGGAATTGTTCACGCGCTTTGGATTCCTGCTCTTGGTGATCGCCGGTGGCGATGCGTTTGCCGAGTTGCTCGGACGCCTCTACCCCATGGGCCAGGGTTTCCTGGGCGTGAGCCCCAACAAGACCGCGAGCGGTGTGGCGGCCGGCTTCGTCGCCGCCGTCACGATCGCCGTGGCACTCGGCGCGCCCCGCCCCCAATGGTCCGGCATCGCGATCATCGGTCTGGCATGCATGGTGACCGCCGCCGGCATGGCGGGAGACCTCGTCGCGTCCGCCACCAAGAGGGCACTCGGGGTCAAGGATTTTTCCGGATGGCTGCCGGCGCACGGCGGCCTGCTCGACCGCGTCGACAGTCTGTTGGTCGCGGCGATCCCCTACTACTGGCTGACGCGAGGGTAATCGCATGACATACCACGAAACCGACGCTGCGATTCACGATCGCCCTGTGTTCGGTCGCATGCTGTTCGCGCAATGTTGGGAAGATCCAGTCATGGACATGGAGGCGCTCAGGGTGGGACCGGGCAAGACGCTGCTGTCTGTAACGTCCGGCGGGTGCAATACGCTGTCCCTGGCAACGCTCGAGCCCCAACGCATCATCGCCGTGGACTTGAACCCGGTGCAGAGCTGGCTGCTCGAACTCAAGATCGCCGGGATTCAGACACTGGATCACGGCGAATACCTGGAGTTGCTCGGTGTCCGCACTTCGCCGCGGCGTCCACAACTCTACCGGCATACTCGGCCGCAGCTCAGCGACCCCGCACGACGGTATTGGGATGGACGTCCCCGAGACCTCGCGCATGGTGTGCTTCGTGCCGGGCGCTACGAACGATATCTCAGCGCGTTTCGACAGTTGCTGCGTGGCATTCAAGGATCGCGACGTATCGAGCGACTGTTTGCGGAGCGCTCCACAGAGGAACGCCGGCGCTTCTACGACGATGAATGGGACCGAAGAGCGTGGCGGCTGTTCTTCCGACTGTTCTTCTCCCGGGGCGTCCTCGGTCGGGCCGGCCTCGATCCAGCGTTCTTCACCTACGTAAACGGGATCGAGAGTTTTGGGACCCACTTCCGCGGGCTCGCCGAGCACGCGTTGGTGGATCTCCCCATCATCGACAACTACTTCATCGCGCAAATCTGCCTGGGACGCTACCTCGACGAGACCCACGTGCCACCGTACCTCGAACGCGACCGTTTCGAGGCACTGCGCCGTACGGTCGATCGCATCGAAGTGGTCACCGGAGAACTCTTGTCGGTGCTGCGCGAGCAACGAACGGACAGTATCGACGCGTTCAACTTCTCGAATGTCTTCGAATGGGTCCCACAAGACGTCTACGAGGCCATGCTCGTCGAAACCCATCGTGTCGCGCGATCCGACGCCCGGTTGAGCTATCGCAACCTGCTCGTCCGGCGGTCGCACCCGGAGAGCATGAACGACCGCTTCACACCACATCGTGCGCTCGCCGACCAACTACTCCGGCAGGATCGCTCGTTCGTGTACTCGAACTTTGAAGTTGCCGGCGTGCGGAAGCCCGCGGGCTGCGGAGCCATGTGATGCACTTCTACCTTCGTCCCACGTTCCTGATTCACCTGTGGACACTCGCGGGGCTGGCATTTGCCATGCTTGGCGCACAGCAGTTGTTGGCGGGAGACCTCGACGCTGCGGTGCGGTGGCTCCTGCTGGTACTGTTCGTGGATCACACCGACGGCACGCTCGCACGAGCGTTCCGCGTGCGCGAGCGCATTCCCGAAGTGTCTGGTGAGACACTCGACCTGATTACGGATGTCATCGGCCTGACCGTGGTCCCGATGTTGTTCCTCTGGCAGGCAGACGTCTTTCTGCCTGGATGGGGACCGGCACTCACGGTCGCGGCAACCGTGACCTGCAGTCTCAAATACGCGATGAAGAGCCAGGTGCTAGAGAACGGGGTGAGTCACGGCGCCCCCCCGGCGTTCTTCTCGGTACTGATCTTCTGGTTTCTCGATCTACCACCGGTTTGGGGCACACTCTACACCGTGGCATTGATCGCCATGTGTTGGCTGCCGGTACGCTATCCGATCACGAGTCTCGTCACGACGCATTGGAAGCCCGGCTTCCAGAGTCTGATCAACTATCTCTCGTTCATCGCGTTGATCCCCGCGCTCCTGTGGCTGCAGGGCGCGCCGACGGTTCTGTTCTGGCCGATCCTGGGGGTCATGCTCTTCCACATCTTCGTCGCACCGTTGCTGCTTGCCTGGGGCACCATCCAGCCGGGTATGCGACGCGTGTATTGAGGTCCGCCATGCGATCACAACAACGATCATCCCGGGACCGCCATTGGTCGGAGGCGGCCCGACGCAAGCGACTCGACGCCCTCGAGCACACGACGAGCGTCGAGCTGCCGGAGTTGGGACGGAGACTCGAAACCGCAGAGACCCTACAGGGACAAGTCGAAAACTACGTCGGCGTCGTACGCGTTCCCGTGGGCATCGCCGGTCCACTGCTGGTACATGGCGCACACGCGACGGGCAGGTTCCAGATTCCGCTCGCCACCACGGAAGGCACACTCGTCCTGGCAGTGAGCCAAGGAGCTCGCGCCATTTCCGCGGCCGGTGGAGCCAAGGTGTATGCCGAAGCCCCACGCACGTCACGCGCACCGCTCTTCGTCTTCCCGTGCGCCGCCGATGCCCGAACCGCGGCTCAGTGGGCGCAGGGACACATCGCGGACCTGCGATCATGTGTCGGCACAACAACCACACATGGTCGGCTCGTCGAGCTGGAGCCCTGGTTCATTGGACGACGTCTCGTATTGCAGTTCCACTTCGACACCGCTGATGCCGCGGGGCAGAACATGGTCACGCTTGCGACGGACGCTGCGTGCCAATGGCTACGGGCCCAAGCACCGTTTGCAAACGTGGAGTCGTTTTCCATCGAGACCAACGTCTCGCACGACAAGAAACTCACCGCTACGCTCGGCGGGAGACATCGCGGTCGGCACGTTACCGCAGAGGTTATGATCCCGCGCGACGTGGTCAAACGATACCTGCGGACCACACCGGAGGCGCTGGCACGCGTGGCCCGTGAGGGTGTGTACGCCAGCGCGATCTCTGGAGTCGTGGGAGCACAGGCGCAGTTCGCGAACGTGTTGGCCGCACTCCTTCTCGCCACGGGCCAAGACGTCGCCACCATCGTCGAGAGTGGCACCGGGCTCACTGTGATCGAGACCACGGCAGGGGGCGACCTCTACGCGAGCATCACCATCCCCAGTCTCATCCTGGGGACCGTCGGTGGCGGCACGCGACTCCCAAGTCAGCGTGAGTGCCTCTCGGTGCTCGGGTGCACGGGCGATGGGTCCGCGGCACGGCTGGCAGAGATCGCGGGTGGTGCGGTGCTGGCCGGGGAATTGGCACTCGTGGCGTCCCTCGCTACCGACACCTTCGCCCAAGCGCACGCGACGTACGGCCGTCCACGGAACGGTGGCCCACAATGATCGACCTCGGCATGCGCTACGCGACGCGCGAACGCACCCGCTTCGCCCTGACTGCCGGTGGACTCGCCCTGGCGGTGGTGCTGACGGTGTTCCTCAGAGAGGTCTACAACGACGGGGTGGCAGGGGCGCTCAGCTACGTCGAGGAAGCGGATGCGGACATCTGGGTCGGATCGAAAGGATCCTGGAACTTGATGCGCACGTCCGGCGTGCTGCGCGAGTCCGTCGGTCGGCGAATACTGGCCGTGGACGGAGTGGTCTCCGCGGAACCGATGCTCGCGGCCCTCGTGTCCGCCGAGATACGCGGTATGCAGCGCACCCTGTTCGTCATCGGTATCGATCGCTACGCGCCGGCCGCGGGTCCGAAACATGTCATCGACGGCACGGCCATCCCGCGCGGTGACGGCATCATCGTCGATCGTGCCTTTGCGCGACGCCTGAACCTCGGTGTCGGGGATTCCATCACGATCGCCGGTCATCACGCCACCGTGGTCGGTGTTTCGACACACACCAACATGATGGTCACGCAATATGCGTTCGCGGCACGTGACGAATTACTCCGCCGGGTCGGTGTGCGCGAACGCGCGACCTTCTTCCTCGTGAAAACCGATGGAACGCCGGTAGCAGTCGTGCAGCGACGCATCGAAGACACGGTATCCAACGTCGCCACGTACGATCGAGCCACTTTTATCGCGAACAATCGCCGAGAGATCGAAGTCGGCCTGTTGCCACTGATGCGAACGGTCTCGGTGCTGGGATTGGTGGTGGGGGTGACGTTCGTGGCACTCATGACGTTCACCGCCGTGCTCGAGAAACGTCAGGATTTCGCCGTCCTTGCGGCCCTCGGCGCGTCCAGGCGAACGCGTGCGGGCGTAGTGCTCCAACAGGCCGTCACCGCAGCCGGGGCAGGCGCGCTGATCGGTATCGGGATCCTCCTGGTCCTCCAGCGCATCCTGCCACAGCTGGTTCCCGAGGTGGAGTTCTCCATCGATGCGGGCACAGCCGTACTCGCGTTCGGAGGGGCCATCGTGATGGCCATCGTCGGGGCGGTGATCCCGGCCCATCTCGCGATGCGCCTCACACCCATGGAGGCATTTCGCCAATGACATCCTCCACGATCCACCTGCGATCGGTCACCAAGATCTACGACGGACCGACGCCGGTCCGAGCGCTCGACGGCGTGTCCATCGACTTCACCCCGGGCCTCACCGTGGTCGCGGGGCCGAGCGGCAGTGGCAAGACCACATTGCTCGTCCTGCTCGGCGCACTCGAGCGGCCAACGTCCGGTCACATCGTGGTGCACGGTCGAGATCTCGAGATGTTCGACCAACACACATCGGCGGCGTTCCGCCGCGAACACATCGGCTTCGTGTTCCAGGACTTCAAGCTGTTCCGCGTGCTCGATGCTACCGACAACGTCGCTCTACCTCTCCGTTTACTCGGATACACTCGCCGTGCCGCGCGTGCGCGAGCACAATGCACGCTGGCCTCGGTCGGGCTGCACGATCACGGCCACGCCTTTCCGGCAACCCTCTCCGGCGGAGAGCAGCAACGCGTCGCCATCGCCCGGGCATTGGTCACGTCGCCAGCTCTCGTGCTTGCGGACGAGCCGACTGCCAACCTGGACTGGGCGAGCGGTCGCACCGCGGTCGCACTGCTGGCACAAGCAGCGCACGACGGCGCGACCGTCATACTCGTGAGCCACGATCCGCGTGTCGCCGAACGAGCCGACCGCGTCATCAACATGCTCGACGGACGCCTTGTCATCGCGGGATACAAAGAGGAGGTCGCATGAGTCCACGTGTTGAGGATTGGGGATTCCAAACGAACAGTGACGGACGTCTCGTCATCGGGGGCATCGCTGCGGAGCAGCTGGCCGATCGATTTGGCACGCCACTGCACGTGGTGGATGAGCCTGGACTGCGACGCCGCGCCGCACGACTGCGACAGGCGTTCACCGACGCCTACCCGGGTACGGTCACTCCATACTACGCGATGAAGGCGAACAACACACCGGGTATCGTGCAGTTGGTTCTCGCCGAGGGCTTCCGACCGGAGGTCGGTACCCTGTACGAGTGGGAGTTGTCACGGCGACTCGGCTATGCACCGGACACGATCATGATCAACGGACCCAACAAGGGTCCGCTCCTCGCCCGTGCGATCGCCGACGGGGTCGGGTTGATCGTGATCGATAGTCTCGACGAGCTCGACGTGGTGCAACAGCTGGCCTCCAACGTCGGGCGTGTCGTCGACGTCCTCCTCCGCATCAATCCCAACTGCGTGCCACGCGGAATGAACCGCGCCTCGGCGACCGGATCGCGCACGCAATCGGTGTTCGGTCTCGATCTTGAATCTGGAGAGGTGGCGATCGCCCTGCTGCAAGTTGCGACACTACCCAACATCACCCTTGCGGGATTCCACTGTCACGTCGGTACCGGGATCCAACGGGCCAAAGACTACCGCAAACCGCTCACGAGACTTGTCCGCCTGATGGGAGAAGCCAGACAATGCGGATTGGACGTCTCCATACTGGACATCGGAGGCGGGTTCGGCGTATCGACGAGCCGCGAGCTCGATACCATCGAGTTCCTCCGATACCAAGCGCTCGGGCATCTGCGGCACCCACCG
>JBDHLU010000035.1:0-23275 GCA_039656555.1 Gemmatimonadota bacterium
CGCCTCGCTCACGACGGTTCTCTCCCTTACCTTACTAGATCCTCCAAAACGCACTCAGCAGGAGCCTGTCTCATGCGCCGGTTAGTCTGTCTTTTTGTCCTGTCCGCGTTCGCCAGCACCATGGCCCACGCCCAGCAGGCCAAACGCCCGCTCGATCATTCCGTGTACGACGGTTGGAAGAGCATCGTCGACCAACGCCTGTCGGATGACGGAAGTTGGATTCTGTATGCGCTCAATCCTCAAGACGGCGATGCGGAGCTTCACGTGCAGTCCGTGCAAGGGTCCAGCGAGCACGTCGTCGCGCGCGGTCGGAGCGCACGCTTCTCTGACGATGCCGGGTGGGTCGTGTTCCTCATCAAGCCGGAGCTAGCGCTCACGCGTGAAGCCAAGCTCGACAAGAAGAAGCCTGACCAGCAGCCCAAAGACTCACTCGGAATTCTCAACCTCGGCACGGGCAACATCGCGCGCATCGCGCGGGTGAAGTCGTTCCAAGTGCCGGAGGAGCAGGGTGGGTGGGTTGCCTATCTGATGGAGAAAGCGCCGGCCGACACCAGTAAGGGTGAAGAGGAGAAACCCGAGGAGCCCGAGGAAGAGCAGGCTGGGGAGCAGGAAGAAGGCGATGAGGACAAGAAAGATGACAAGGACGAGGGAACCACGCTCGTGCTGCGCAACCTGGCGACAGGTGAAGAACATCGGTACGAGAGCGTAACCGAATACGCCTTTTCGGAAGACGGAACGTACCTGGCGTACGCGGTCTCGTATAAGAAGGGCAGCGAAGACGACGGCGTGTACGTGGTAGGGACGTCGGATGGTCAGGCGAAGGCGTTGATGGCCGGCGTTGGGAACTACAAAAACGTCACCTTCGATACCGATAGCGAGCAGCTCGCCTTCGTCTCCGATCGTGATGACTACGAGTCGGACCAGCCGTCGTTCACGCTGTACCACTGGAAGGCGAACGATAACGAGGTCGAAAGCCTCGCCACGCAGGGCACGGCGGGGATACCGAGTGGTTGGTGGGTTAGCGAGCACGGCGACATCGAGTTCTCGGAAGAAGGGAATCGGCTCTTTTTCGGCACTGCGCCGCGGCCCGAACCCGAATCGGACGACGAGATCCCCGATTGGGAAGAGGTGAAGCTCGACGTTTGGAATTGGAAGGACCCACTGCTGCAACCGAACCAGCTGGTGCAGCGCGAACGTGAACTCGAGCGGACGTATACGGCGGCAGTCCAGTTGCGGAACGGTCGAGTCCTGCAACTCGCGACGGCCGACATGCCAGAGATCAACGTGCGAGACGGCGAAGGCGACTTATTTCTCGGCCAATCGAACTTGCCGTATCGACAGCAAATCTCGTGGGAGTCTCCAGGTTTCGGTGACTATTTCGTCGTCGATGCCGAAACGGGCGAACGCCGCAAGATCATGGAGGCCTTTCAGGGTGGCGGCGTACGGATGTCGCCCGACGAGAAGTACGTCACTTGGTGGGACGGTACCGCCAAGGCGTGGTTCGCGTTCTCCGTTGATGAGGGGATGCCGGTCAACATCAGTGCCACAATTCCCCATCGGGTCGACAACGAACTGCACGATTGGCCGATGCTTCCGTCGTCCTACGGCTCTGCCGGGTGGACCGAGGATGACCAGGAGTTCCTGGTCTACGACCGCCACGATATCTGGGCGCTCGATCCAATGGCCCGCCGCGCACCACGCAATGTGACCGACGGTGTGGGTCGATCCGAGAACATGATGTTCCGCTACGTCAGGCTCGATCCGGATGCTGATGCGATCGACCCCGACGAACCGATGTTGTTATCAGCCTTAGACCGTACGACCAAGGCGAGCGGGTACGCCCGCGACCGCGTCGATGGCAACGGTCAGCCCGAAGTGATCCTGATGGATGACTTTGCGTTCAGGGCTCCCCGCAAGGCGGAAGACTCGGACGTGCTGATGTTCACGCGCGAGAGCTTCCAGGAGTTCAGGGATCTGTGGGTCACGAGTGACGCGTCGTTCAGCGACATGCACAAGATCAGCGACGCGAACCCACAGATGGATGAGTTCTTGTGGGGGACCGCCGAGTTGGTGCACTGGCGCTCGACCGACGGGCTCCCTCTCGACGGGATGATCTTCAAGCCCGAGAACTTCGATCCAAACACGCAGTACCCGATGATGGTGTACTTCTATGAAAAAATGTCGGACAGATTGCATTCACACCTTGCGCCCACACCGGGCAGTTCGAGTATCAACATCAGCTTCTACGTGAGTCGCGGGTACGTGGTCTTTGTTCCCGACATTCATTACCGCGTAGGGTATCCAGGTGAGAGCGCGATGGATTGCGTCGTTTCCGGTGTGCTCAGCGTTCTCGAGAAGGGCTACGTCGACCCTGCGCGCGTCGGAGTGCAGGGGCACAGCTGGGGCGGGTACCAGATCGCATACATGATCACCCAGACGGACATCTTCGCTGCCGCCGAAGCCGGGGCGCCGGTGTCGAACATGACGAGCGCGTACGGAGGCATTCGTTGGCAGAGCGGCCGCTCGCGTATGATGCAATACGAGAAGTCGCAGTCTCGCATTGGCGGAACATTGTGGGAGGCGACGCCTCGCTACATCGCCAATTCGCCGGTGTTCTGGGCCGACAAGGTGAACACGCCCGTGCTCATGCTGCACAACGATGAGGACGGTGCGGTGCCGTGGTATCAGGGCATCGAGTTCTTCGTTGCGCTCCGGCGCCTCGGGCAGCCGACGTGGATGCTCAATTACAACGGCGAGGCACACGGGTTGCGAAAGTACCCGAACCGTAAGGACTGGCAGCAGCGTATGCAGCAGTTCTTCGACTACTATCTGATGGACGCGCCGGCTCCCGTCTGGTTGGCCGAAGGTGTTCCGGCCACAATGAAGGGCAAGACGCTTGGGTTGGAGTTGATCGAGGTGAAGCCGAAGGTGCAGACGGGTGGCGGCAATGAATAAGGGGACAGGAGGGACAGGTGGGACAGGGGGGACAGTGAGGGGGCATGCCAAAGTGTCCCGTCTTCTCGTCGTGGCATTTCTCGCGGCTTGTGCGACGGCCGATTCAGGTGATGCGCCACAACTGGGATCATTGGAGTTCCCGAATTCCGGATCCGCAGCTGCCCAGGAAGATTTCATCGAAGGCGTGCTCTACCTCCATTCCTTCGAGTACGATCATGCGGCGGAGTCGTTCCGCCGGGCGCAAGACGTCGATCCGGAGTTTGTGATGGCGTACTGGGGCGAAGCGATGACCTATACGCACCCGGTATGGAACGAGCAGGATATGGAAAAGGCGCTGGAGGTGTTGGAGCGCTACGGCCCAGATCGCGAAGCTCGGCTCACCAAGGCGCCGACCGAGCGTGAGCGGATGTACCTGGAAGCGGTGGAGATACTCTACGGCGAGGGTGGCAAGGAACAGCGCGACACGCTGTACGCCGACGGGATGCGTGCCGTCATGGAGGCGTATCCGGAAGACCTCGAAGCGAAGACGTTCTATGCGCTCGCGTTGCTAGGTCTCAGCCAGGGCGATCGCAACATTCCGACCTATATGCAGGCCGCCGAGGTCGCCAAACAGGTGTTCGAGCAAAACAGGGATCATCCGGGCGCCGCCCACTACATCATCCATTCGTACGACGATCCTGCTAACGCACCCAAGGGGCTCGAAGCGGCACGGGCATATTCTGTCATTGCTCCCGATGCCGGGCACGCGCAGCACATGACATCGCACATTTTCCTGGCTATGGGCATGTGGGACGACGTGATTGGCGCGAACATTCAGGCGATGGCGGTGGTCGAGCGTAACCAGGAGCGATCTCCGGTTGGATGCGGGCACTACAACGAGTGGTTGTTGTATGGGTATCTGCAGGTGGGCAGGGTGCAGGATGCAGGCAGACTCATGGTAGAGTGTTTCGACGATGTGGAGCAGGGGCGCCGCAACCCGAACTCGTTGGCCGACATGCGTGCCGCTTATCTAGTCGATACGGAGGATTGGACCGGAGAAGTCTTCGCGATGGCGATCGACTCGGCGGATTTGAATCCGTTCATGCGGAGCACGGTCGATTTGGTCGACGGGCTTGCTGCGGTGGAACAAGGTGCTCTGGAGGCTGCGCGCGCTGCGGTGCGGCGCATGGAGGCGCGGCGGCCCGCCATCGCGGTGGCAGGGCGGGGTAATGCCGAGGTGATGGAGGGCACCTTAAGGGCGGCAGTGTTGTTTGCGAGTGGTGACCGGGAGGGTGCGGTACTGGAGATCCGGCGTGCAGCCGAACTCGAGGCCAGCCTGCCGTTCGAATTCGGACCGCCGGCCGTGTACCAGCCGCCACGGGAACTCGAAGGAGAGTTCTTGCTCGCGATGGAACTGCTTGGCGAGGCAGAAGGCGCGTTCGAATTGGCGCTCGCCCGAACGCCCGACCGGCGCAAGGCGACCGAAGGGTTGCATGCGGCGTCGGCGGGCGGGACGCAGTAGCGGTCCGAAACTCCGTCATTTCACGATCGTAGAGTCCCCGTGGTTTCCATTGGACAGGTCCATTTAGCGCTCGCGATATTCGCGATGGCAACAGGTGCGATTGTCGTCGGCATGAAGAAAGGTACGGGGACACATCGACTGGTCGGGTTCGTCTATGCGATGAGCATGTTCGGTCTCAACGGCACCGCCTTTCTTCTCTATCGACTTTTTGGTGGCTTCGGCCCGTTCCACGTCGCGGCACTCATGAGTCTCGTGACCATCGTCTTCGGCATCGTGCACGTCCTTTTGCGAAAGCCGAAGGGGAAGTGGATCGAAGCGCATGCGTATTGGATGTCGTGGTCGTACGTCGGCCTGCTTGCGGCGGCGGCATCCGAAATTCTGACGCGGGTCCCCGAATCGAGCTTTTGGTGGATGGTTGTCGGAGCGACGCTGCTCGTGGTGGCCATCGGACGGCAGCTCATCAAGAGAAACGTGCCGCGGATCTTGAAAGAGTTCGGGCGCTAGTCGTCAGCGCCTGACCGGCCTGAGTACCGCCCACGTGTCTGGATCCTCCGCACTCAGCACCCACACCGAAATCCCGCGCAGGCCCGGGTACTCGTCGAGCAATCCCAGTTTGGTTTCGAACGTGCGCGCGTTCTCCAAGAACACCCACTCGAACGTGCCGGAGTTTTCCCACCACGTGTAGTAGACGCCTTGTTCTTCGATCCACGTCAGGCGCGATTCGGCATCGTTCTGTGCGATGAGCCCTGTTGCGCGGTCCCAGTGTGCTTCGTGTCCCTGCACACGAGCCAACCCATTGGCGTAGGTCGGGAACCAGTAGCCGGAGAACGTCGGAACGCCGAGTGAGATTTTCTCGACGGGCACACCCTGCGATATGGCGTAGTCAAGCGTGGCCCGCATCCATGGTAACCCCGCGATGGGCCCAGGCGTGGTTGGCCCTCCGTGCTGCGCGTACGTCATGTATGAGATAAAGTCGCTTGCCTCCGCCATCGCCTTCAGGTCGAAGGTCCCGCGCCAATTGGCTTCCATATATCTATGGAAAGACGAGCGGCCCGCGGTGCCCAATGACGGCACCACAGCAATGGAGATCGTGAACCCGTTGGCGTGGAGTGCTTCGGCGGTCTCACGATAGTACTGCGTCATCGCGTCACGGTCGGTGATGTGGAAGTTCTCGAAGTCGAACTGCCACCCCCAGTAGCCATGTCGGTTGGCAAGCTCGACCATCATGGCAATCGATCGCCGGCGCGCCTCCTCGTCGTGCAGCAGCTCGTGGATGGTCTCCTGATCGAACCCGGGGTTGTGAATGAGGGGCATGACCTGGACCCCGTGTTCCTTGGCGAGCGCCAAGACGCGGGGGTCTACCTCTCCCCACACGACGCCGTCGCCTTCAACGGAGTACACCTGCGGCCCGACGATCGAGATCTTGTCGATGTTGGCGCGGAAGCTTTCGAATGCCGCTTCGTTGTTCCGCATGTAGAAGAGCGTTTCGATGTCGCGGGATTGGCCGTGCCCAACTGCCGGGTGCCCAAGAGCGAACGCGGCCGCGAGGATGAGTTGTTTCACGATCATGGCCTCAAGATCCGGCCGTTGTCACAAAGTCGTCAACCCCCCGTGGCTGGTGATAGATTCCCCGCAGCCGGATCCGTTCATTCCCCATCGAGGAGTATCGGAATGTTTCGTCCTAGCAGGACCGTGCTTGCGCTGTTCGCAACCTTCCTTGCGGGCTGCACCGTTGGCCCCGATTACGAGGCCCCCACCGTCGAGGTCATGGATGAGTGGGAGTCCGCTGTCGATACCGAATTGTCACGAGAAACGCCCGACATCGAGCTTTGGTGGGAGAGCCTGGGTGACACGGTGCTGACCGGCCTCATCCGAGAGGCGGAGCTCGGCAACCTCGATCTTCGAATCGCCGTGGCGCTCGTTGCCGAGTCGCGGGCGGCCCGTGGCATCGCAAAGGGTGATCTCTACCCGAATCTCGTTCTGGATGGGGCTTACAGCTACACGAAGATCAGTGAGGGCAGCCCGGTCGGGCAGGTCATCGTGGGGAATGGCGGCACCATCGATCCGATGAGTCAATGGGAGTACTCGGGATCGACGTTCTGGGAGATCGACCTGTGGGGTCGGATACGACGTGGGGTCGAATCTGCCACCGCGGCGTTCGAGGCGGACATCGAGAATTATCGTGACGTGCAGGTCTCCCTCTATGCGGAGGTGGCAGCGAACTACACGGACATCCGCGCACTCCAAACGCGGCTCGATCTCGCGAATCAAAACGCCGACGCGCAGCGCGAGAGTCTGGGGCTGACTCAGGATCGCTTTGACGCCGGTCTTACATCAGCGCTGGATGTGGCACAGGCCGAACAAAACCTGGCCCAAACCGAATCGACCATTCCGCAGCTCGAGGGCCAGCTCAACGCGGCGCTCAACCGCATCGCCGTTCTTATGGGGCAGCACCCCGGCGCACTCGATGAGCGGTTGGAGCCCCGCGTTGGGATTGCTGACACCGATGGTGAGATCGTCGCCGGTGTGCCGGCCGATATCCTGCGACGACGCCCTGACGTGCGGCGTGCCGAACGCCTGTTGGCAAGCCAAACGGCCCTGATCGGAGTTGCGAAGGCTGATTTGTATCCGTCGTTCTCGATCTCGGGTTTCATCCAGGGCGTGACCGGGTCGATCGGCAACTTGTTTACGGGTGAGAGCACAGGGTGGGGGATCGTGCCTGGTTTCCGTTGGGACGTTTTCAGCGGTGGGAAGATCCAGAACAACATCAAGGTCCAGGAGGCCCGGACCCAACAATTGTTGGTCGGCTATCAGCAAACGGTGTTGTTGGCGCTCGAGGAGGTCGAGAGCAGCCTGATCTTCTACGAACGCGAGATCGTCCGCCGCGACCGTTTGCGCGATGCTGTCGATGCAAGCCAACGTGCGGTAGACCTGGTCCGGACGCAGTACCTCTCTGGGCTCACCAATTTTCAGAATCTCCTCGATACGCAGCGGTCGTTATTCCAACAGGACGATCTTCTGGCGCAAAGTGAAGGCCAGGTCGTGTTGAATCTCATTTTCTTGAATCGAGCCTTGGGTGGGGGCTGGTCGCTGGACGACCCGGTGCCTGACGAGGTCGTGGCGGACGGCGACGCGCCCGGCGATGCCAATCCGCAGGGAGGCTCCAACTAATGTCGACCAGAACACGAAAGTTCGCTTGTGCTGTTGCACTGACAGTGACCGCAGCCTGTGGCGGGGGCGACCAAGCGGGGCCACCGCCACCCGAAGTGACTGTTGCCACCCCGGAACGTCGAGACGTGGACTATTTCCAGGAGTTTTCGGGTAACACTCGTGCTACCGAGTTCGCAGAGATCCGAGCGCGCGTCGCGGGGACGCTAGACGAACAGCGGTTTAATTCCAGTAGGATCGTCCGCGAAAACCAGCTGCTGTTTGTGATCGAACCCGAGCCGTACCAGGCCAGTTTCGACGAAGCTGAGGCGGCGGTAGCCGCGGCGAAGAGTGCGTTGGCAGCAGCAGCGTCGGATCTCGAGCGGATCGAGCTGGCAATCCAGTCGAACGCAGTATCTCGGCAGGATCTGGATCGGGCGGTTGCCGCCCGCGATCAGTCTGAGGCCGGTGTGCGTGCTGCACAGGCGCGATTCGATCAGGCCACCATCAATCTTGGGTACACCCAGGTCAGGTCACCGATTACGGGTATGGTCAGTCGAAGGTTCGTCGATCTCGGCAATCTCGTCGGCGCCAGCGAGCCGACCGTGCTGACGACGGTGACGCGGATGGACCCGATGTACGTGTTCTTCAACGCGCCCGAGCAATTCGTCCTCGAAGCATTACGTGCGAGAGATATGAGGCTTGGGGACGAGCCCGGTGCCGCCGACACGATGTACGTATCGATTGCGACTGCCATCGACGACGGGTTTCCGTTTGGCGGCTACGTCGACTTCCTCAGCAATACGGTTGATGCGAGTACGGGAACGATTGAGCTGCGTGCCGTGATCGACAACGCGCAACTCAAATTGTTCCCAGGGTTGTTCGTCCGGGTCCGTGCGACCGGAGCGTCCGTCCCGAACGCCATTGTGGTCCACGAGGTCTCGATTGGGACTGACCTGGCCGGGAAGTACCTGTTAGTGGTCGACGACCAGAACATCGTGGATCAACGATACGTCACGTTGGGGCCGGTTCAGGATGACGGAAGGGTCGTGGTCGAGGAGGGCATCGATGGATCGGAGCAATACATCGTGCAGGGGTTGTTGCGAGCCCGACCTGGGTTTCCGGTGAGCCCAGTCCCGGAAGGAAACTGAGCCATGGGTGCCTTCAGTTCCATTTTCATTAACCGGCCAATCTTTGCGATGGTGATTTCTATCGTCATCGTGCTGATCGGCGCGCTGTCGATTCCCATGTTGCCGGTGGCGAGCATGCCGGACATCACGCCGCCCACGGTGAAGGTGTCGACGACGTATCCGGGCGCCAACG
Organism: Gemmatimonadota bacterium; assembly: GCA_039656555.1. Taxonomy (GTDB): domain Bacteria; phylum Gemmatimonadota; class Gemmatimonadetes; order Gemmatimonadales; family GWC2-71-9; genus CAMYLY01. The sequence continues at coordinate 8,927 of JBDHLU010000035.1, forward strand.
CGCAGGTCGTGGAAGAAACCGTTACCAGTCCCATCGAGCAGGAAGTGAACGGCGTCGAGGATATGATCTACATGACCTCGAAGAGTTCATCCGACGGGGCCATGGACCTCACGGTCACCTTTGAAATCGGGACGGATCCGGACATGGCTGCGGTACTCGTGCAGAACCGAGTTGCCATTGCCGACCCGGTGCTTCCTGAGGAAGTCAAGCGGCAGGGCGTCAAGGTCGAGAAGCAGTCGACGCAGATGGTCATGGCGGTGACGTTGAATTCACCGGACGGCCGATATGACGACATCTTTCTATCGAACTACGCCACGACCCAGGTGAAGGACGCCTTGGCACGAACGAATGGGGTCGGGAGCATCACCATTTTTGGCGCCAAGGACTTCGGGATGCGCATCTGGCTCGACCCTGCCAAGCTGCGGTCGCGCGGCCTCACGACCGATGAGGTGGTGGCGGCCCTCCGCGAACAGAATGTCCAGGTAGCTGCCGGGACTATCGGCGCCCCACCGATTGCGGCCGGCCTGAATTTTCAATACACGGTTACGACGCTTGGCAGGCTCGTCGACGTGTCGCAGTTCGAGAATATCATTCTCAAGGCGGGGACGCAGGGCGAGCTAGTACGGGTGCGCGACGTCGCTCGCGTCGAATTGGGTGCGCAGAACTACACGTGGTACGTGCAGCAAGACGGCAACCCGACCAGCATGTTGGGCATCTACGCGCTTCCCGGCGCCAACGCGGTGGAAGTGGCCAATGATGTCACCGCGACGATGGACGAGCTTTCCGCGCGCTTCCCCCAGGGACTCGAATACGAGGTTCCCTATGACGCGACGCGCTACATCCGGCAGTCGGTCAAGGAGGTCGTCACGACGCTTATGATCGCGGTCCTTCTGGTGATACTCGTCGTCTACATCTTCCTGCAAGATTTTCGTACCACCCTGGTGCCCACGTTTGCCATCCCGGTCTCGTTGATCGGGACATTCTCTGTCCTGCTTGCCGCCGGATTCTCCATCAACAATCTGACGTTGTTCGGGTTGATTCTTGCGATTGGAATCGTTGTGGATGATGCGATCATGGTGACCGAAAATACCATGCGTATCATGAAGGACGAGGGGCTCGGCCCCAAGGAGGCGGCGGAAAAGACGATGCACGAGGTTGGCGGCGCCGTCGTCGCAACGGCCGCCGTGCTGTTTGCCGTCTTCGTGCCCACGATGGCCATGCCGGGCATGACCGGTCTGCTGTACCGCCAGTTTGCGGTGACCATCTCCATCGCCACCGTGTTGTCGTCGATCAACGCGTTGACGCTGAGCCCGGCGCTCTGCGGCATGTTGCTACGTCCGCCCAGTGAGGCGAAACCACCAGGCAAGTTCTTCACGTGGTTCAATCGTCATTTCGATCGCATGAGTGGCGGATACAACACGATCGTAAACAGCCTGTTGGGCAAGGCGAAGGTAGTGATGGTGGCCTTCGCGGCCATGGTCGTGATGATGATATGGAGCTTCTCTTCGCTCCCCGGCGGCTTCGTGCCGGGTGAAGACGAGGGATACTTTTACGTGAACGCCGAGCTGCCGGCAGGTGCATCGTTGGAGCGAACCCGCGAGGTGATGGACCGGGCCAACGACATACTCATGAATACAGAGGGTGTCCAGAACGTCGTGACGGTAGGCGGTTATTCCCTCCTCAATGGCACTGCCAGCACCAATGCTGGGTTCTCGATCGCAACGCTGGATCACTGGGACGACCGCCCTGGAGTTCGGATGTCGATGTGGGGCCTCCTCCAACAAGTGCAGGCACAAATGGCGGAGATTCGCGAAGGGATCGTGTTCGCGTTTCCGCCGCCACCCATCCAAGGCCTGGGATCAGCCGGTGGGTTCGAGATGCAGTTGCAGGACCGCGGTGGTATCGGCCTCGTTCAGCTGGAGACCTTTTCCAACGATTTGGTCGCGGCCGGCAACGCGAGCCCCGTGCTCACGCGCTTGAACCAAAATTTCCGCGGAAACGTGCCGCAGCTATTCGCCAACGTCGATCGCGATAAAGTGAAATCGCTTGGCTTGCCCTTACAGTCTGTGTTCAACACCCTGCAGGCCAACCTCGGCTCGCAGTACGTGAACGATTTCAACCTGTTCGGCCGTACGTGGAAGGTGATGGTTCAGGCCGATCAGAGCTTTAGAGCCCGCCCGGATGATATCGAGCGATTGGAAATGCGCGATGCCCAGGGAAACATGATTCCGGTCGGGACCGTGGTGCAGGTATCGGACACTGTTGGAGCGCAGTCCATCATTCGGTTCAATCTTTTTCGTTCAGCTACGTTGACTGGAGGCCCGGCCCCGGGCTTTTCCGAGGGGCAGGCTGTGAACGAGATCGAACGTTTGGCCGACCAATACCTGCCACAGCAGATGGCCTATGCGTGGTCCGGGGTGACTTACCAGCAGAAGGAGGCTGGAAACCTGGCGCCGTTGATTTTTAGCCTGGCGATTATCTTTGCCTTCTTGTTCCTCTCGGCGCAATACGAGAGCTGGGCCAACCCGCTTTCGGTGATGTTGTCCGTACCGATCGCGATCTTCGGGGCAACGACGTTCATGCTGATTCGTACCAAGATCTCGGTGCTTCCGATCGAGGCCAATATCTACATGCAGATCGGGATCGTGCTACTCATCGCCTTGTCGGCTAAGACCGCGATCCTGATCGTCGAGTTCGCGAAGCAACAACACGAAAAGGAAGGCAAGGGCATCATCGAGGCTGCGGCCGAAGCGGCGCGCCTACGGTTCCGTCCGATCTTGATGACCGCGTTCTCGTTCATTCTCGGCGTGATCCCGCTCGTGATTGCTTCGGGAGCCGGGGCGCGCAGTCGAGTGTCGCTGGGCACGGCAGTCTTCGGTGGAATGTTCGTCTATACGATCTTGGGAGTGTTTTTCATCCCGTCGCTGTATGCCATCGTGGAAACGGGGTGGGCGAGGATGTTTGGGAAGAAGCAGCCGATAGCCGATGGTCGATAGTCGATGGCCGATAGTCAAATCGTTAACCATTAAGCAGGAGAAGGTAACCGTGTTGAAGAAGGCTCTTGGATTTGTTGTCGTTGGGGTAATCGTGGCGTCGCCACTGCATGCGCAGCGGAATTTGATGGAGATGATGCGGTCGGATATTCGCGCCGAGGCACAGCAACTCATGACGTTGGCGATGCAGCTCTCGAATAACGATGCGGAGAAATTCTGGCCGATTTATCGAGAGTATGAGCTCGAGCGCTCCCGCTGGGGCGACCGCCGCATAGCGCTGATCAAATCCTATGCGGAACAGTACGAAATGATGTCGGATGATGCGGCGAAGGCGTTGATGGACGAATGGTTCGGGCTCCAGACGGATAGGTTGAGTCTCTACAAGTCCTACCACGGCCGTGTCGAACAGGCGTTGGGCGCTAGCATCGCGGCCCGGTTCCTTCAGGTCGAGAATCAGATCATGTTGCTGATCGATCTACAGATTGCTCAAGAGATTCCACTCGTGTTCAACGTCGAGGGCAACTAACCCCTATTCATTGGCGGGCCGGGCGTAGACGCCCGGCTCGTCACAGCGGGCTCCCGCCAGTATCTTTCCAGATCTCCCCTCGCTGGAGTCCTCCATGCGCAAGCTCTTGGTCTGTGTCCTTTTCGTCTTCCTCGTCGGTGTTCCGGCCCTCGAGGCCCAACGCACCGCCAAACCCGTCCTCCACGGTCGCCATTGGGTAGCGATCACTGGCAAACCACTCGGCGCCACGGCCGGTGCCATGATGTTCACAAAGGGTGGCAACGCGGTCGATGCGGCGACGGCAATGCTCGCGGCTACGGCAACGATGTGGGACGTCCTCTCGTGGGGCGGCGAGACGCAGGCGTTGATCTACCATCCCGGTGAGCAACGAGTCATCGGTATCAATGCGCTGGGTGTCGCCCCGAGCGGTGCGACCGTGGAGCACTACAAGTCCGAGGGTTACGATTACCCGCCTGGGAGTGGTCCACTGGCGGCGGTGACCCCCGGCACGCCCGGGGGGCTGCTGACGATGCTCGCGGAATGGGGCACGCTCAGTTTGGCGGAGGTGTTGGCGCCCGCCATCGAGATGGCCGAGGGCTACCCGATGGAAGCGGGGACGGCAGGGCGTATCGAGGGCGCAAAGGAGGAGATCAAGGAGTGGCGGTACTCGCGCGAGGTTTACCTCACCCATCTTGGGGAGGAGGAACGCGAGGCACCCTATCCCGGTGAGATCTTCGTGCAGGACGATCTCCACGCCACGCTCCTCAAGCTCGTCGAGGCTGAAGCGCAGGCGCTCGCCGCAGGCAAGAGCCGGAAAGAAGCGATCTACGCGGCGTACGACCGGTTTTACAAGGGCGACATTGCCGAGGAGCTGGTACGTGGGGCGCGGGAAGAAGGGGCGCTCTTCACGATGGAGGATCTGGCAAACTGGCAGGTCCGCATCGAAGAGCCGGTCATGGCGACCTATAAGGGAATAGAGGTCTACAAACTGCAGCCGTGGCAGCAGGGGCCGGTGTTACTTCAGGCTTTGAACATTCTCGAGAACTTCGACCTGCAGGCCATGGGCTACAACAGTGCGAAGTACTTGCACGCGATCTACCAGGCGATGAACCTGGCCTATGCCGATCGCGATTTCTACTACGGTGATCCCTACTTTCCGCCCGAAGAGCCGATTGAAGGCCTTCTATCCAAGGAGTACGCGAAGGACCGCGCGGCCCAGATCGATTGGGAGCAGAACGACCGAGACGTGAAGCCTGGTGACCCCTATCCGTACCAGGGGGGCACGAATCCGTACCTCCATTACCTCGAGAATTGGCCGAACCCTCCCAAGACCAGCACCACGTCGGGAGAGCCTCAAGACGAGGAACAGTACCTCGAGGATTTCTATGCCGGAACCACATCGATCCAGACTGCCGACGAGGAAGGATGGGTGGTCTCGATAACGCCGAGTGGGGGGTGGGTGCCTGCGGTTATCGCCGGCCGAACCGGCGTGGGGCTGAGCCAAAGGGCGCAGAGTTTCGTGCTCGACGAGTATTTGAACCCGTACAACGTCATGGAACCGGGCAAACGGCCCCGCGCGACCCTCACGCCGAGCCTAGCCTTGAAGGATGGCCGGCCGTTCCTCTCGTTTGCGGTGCAGGGGGGCGACGGGCAAGATCAAAACCTGCTCCAGTTCTTCTTGAACGTGGTCGAGTTCGGAATGAACGTCCAGGAGGCCGCCGAGGCCCCGAACATCAATTCCAATCAGATGCTCGGCTCGTTCGGCCAACACGAGCGGCAGCCGGGGCGGATGCTGGTGAACGATGTTACGCCGCCCTACGTCCTCAAGCAGCTCAGGGAAATGGGGTACTCGCTTCGGTTTGCGGAGCGGACCTCCGGGCCCATCAACGCGATCTTCTTCGATTGGGCCCACGGGTCGTTCTGGGGTGGGTCGAGTCATCATGGGGACGACTACGGGATAGCCTGGTAGGGGCGTCGATAGTCGATGGGATGGTAGGAGGCGGTGGGCATCCCCCTTCGCGAACTGCGATTCGCTCGAGTGGGGAAGTGGGCTACCGGTAGCGACTCAACGTTCGCTACAGGGGAGGCCCACCGCCTCCTGTCCCTCCTGTCCCTCCTGTCCCCCCTGTCCCCCCTGTCCCCCCTGTCCCCCCTGTCCTGTCCCTCTTGACAACACTCTTGTCGTAGTGACAATATACCTGTCAAGCCGTTCCTTGAGTTTTCCACAGGAGCCAAACACCTCATGCACAATCGAGATGTGGAAACAAAAGTCCAAGCCATGTATGAGGTTATCAACGAGACCCGGGTCCTTTTCCACCGTGCTGGAGCAGCTGTCACCCAGCTCCATGGGGAGAACGACCCGAAACCAGGTGGGCGCGGAGTGTTGGAGGCCCTCGCCGAAGCCGGACCGCAAACAGTCCCTCAACTAGCCAGGGCCCGGCCCGTCTCTCGGCAGCACATGCAGACCCACGTGAACGCCCTTTTGGCCACGGGGTTGGTGGCGCTGGACCCGAATCCGGCGCACAAGCGGTCTTCCCTGGTCACCATAACCCACGCCGGCAGGAACAAGCTGAAGGACATGGCCCAACGGGAGCGCGCGGGCATCCGGCGCCTCGACCTCGAGGTCTCGAACCAGGAGCTGCAGTTCGCGGCCGACGTCATGAGGAGAGTCCGGACGGCGTTAGAAAGCCCGTCATGGAACCGGGCGGTCGAGCGAGCCAGGGGGGAGACTTGAACAGCCGATGGCCGATAGATAACTACACCTATCACACTTGGAGACCGTAATGGCCAACACTCGAGTCGAAGTAACCAAAACCGGCATCACGTTTGGTGCTGCTCTGGCAATGGCGATCTCGTTCAACGTGAATCAATCCGTACTGTGGGCGATGATCCACGGCGCGTTTTCGTGGTTTTACGTCATCTACTACGTGGTTTTCAAGTAGTGGGGATAGAAGGGAGAGAAAAGAAAAGCCGAGGCGGGAGATTCCCGACCTCGGCTTTCTCAGCGTAGCGGAAGACGCTACGGGATACCTGACCAGTACATCCAACTTACGCTCGGCTCGGCCGCCGAAGCAAGTGGTGCGGTGGGTGCCGACGGCCGGACTCGAACCGGCACGGACCGAAGTCCAGATACTAGTCAGGTATCCGCGTCTGCCAATTCCGCCACGCCGGCCACCACTTCTTCGATTCAACGGCCATGGCATTCTGACGCGGGCCCAACAAGTCTCCATCGAAACCGCGGGGACAAGATGGGCGGCGGGTGGCGGTGTGCTGGTGTCATTTGCTTGCGAGCAAGGACCAGTTTGTTGCAGGACAGAGGAGGGAGCGAACGAGTGAACTCGTTGCTCGGCTCACTGGACCCGCTTAAGCGGGGTGTTCGCCTTCAGGCGTGGAAGCCGAGCGTGTGGTTCAGGGCGGGCTCGCTATTGGTTGGCCAAAGCCCCGCCGGACGGGACGACTCCTCATCCTCGATTTGTTACAAGTTTATGGGTCGGCATAGGATGGACCCGACAGTAGGTTTCCTGCCCACTGCTACACTGTCAGAACCCCGCGTGGTTCACATGACTCTTGGCGACCCCGATCACTATTTGGAGACCGAACCCGATGCGCATCTTCACGCAAAAGCTACTGACACTGGGCCTGTCCGCCTTCGCACTGGCGCTCATGCCTACCGCGAATGCCGTTGCCCAGGCCCCACCCGTCCAGCCCCCCTCGAGCGAGGCTGAGATTCAAGCGTCCCTCACTGGTGGCGTCCCTCTCGGACGTTGGAAGGAAGGCTTGCTGTTCGAGGGAATCGCGCCGCAGCCGTGGTTGGTTAGCGCCGCGAATTGGCTCCCGAAGACCGAGGACATCCAGCCCAACGAGATGAGAATCATCTTCATGGGTACCTCACCAATGGTCCGTCCCGGCCAGGCAGCCACTTCGATCCTGGTCCAACTCGGCAACGGGGACAACTTCATCTTCGACATCGGTGAGGGTTCGATTGCCAACTACATCGCGAGTGGATTGGCGCTGAATGAATTGAAGCACGTCTTCATTACGCACCTGCACGTGGATCACTTCGGCGCGTTGCCGTATCTCTGGGCGTTCGGTACCTGGGCCGGCGGATGGCACGAGAACCTGAACGTGTATGGACCTTCGGGACGGACGCCCGAATACGGGACGGCCAAGATGGTCGAAGGCATGAAGATGATGATGGGCTGGCACCAGGACGCGTTCAGCGTATTCCCGGTCGGCAAAGGTTGGGACATCCAAGTCCACGAGTTCGATTTTCGTGATAACGGAGGAGTGGTGTACGAGGAGGACGGCGTGCGCGTGACGCATTGGCAGCGCTCGCACGCGAAAGACGGCGCTTCAGGGTACCGGCTCGACTGGAACGACCTGTGCTTCGTCTGGACCGGTGACGGTCGTCCGAACAAGTTGGATGTCCAGTACGCCGAGGGGTGCGACGTGTACGTCACGGAGACCCAGGCCGAGTTGATGTCGATCAGTTCCGGTGTCCAAGGTGTCCCGCCGTTTCTCGGTCGCTACACGATCGACACGCATCACACCGTTGGTTATGCGGCGGGCTACATGGCCAACTTGATCCAGCCGCGGTTGTTCATGACGACGCACATGGCGTTCGATCCGTACCAAAACGAAGAGACGGTGGCCCAGGTCAGGTACCACTGGAAGGGGCCGTACCATTTTGGCGCCCCCGACGGCGTCGTGGTCAACGTCACCAAGGAAAGCATTTGGGTTCGCGAAGGGATCCTTCCGGACTATCCCAACAGCCGGTCACCACAGTTCGACTTCACGAATGGCCAACTCATCGTGCCGCATCCGCCGACCAGTCGCGAAGAGATCCAGGAAGCGTTCATCCGAGAGCAGGAGATTGATCCGGCACTGTACTATCCGCCAGGCTACATGCCGCTGTTGTTGCCCGAGTGGCCGGTCGACGGGGACTTGGTGATCCCGCTCGAACTGGCGCCCGAGGATCTCAAACGTGGTATGAGCGAGGCCTGGCTCTTGAAACTGAAGAACCGCAAGATTCTGGAGGAGCAGAAGAGCCAGGGCAGGCAAGAGTAGAATCGCTGGCTCCTGCGCAGAACCGTGCAGGGGCAGCGGGATAGCGGGGATGAAAACGAAAGCCGAGGTGGGGAGATTCCCGACCTCGGCTTTCTTGTCGTAGCGAAAGACGCTACGGGAAGCCCAGCAAATCAAAAGATATGAGCCGCTCCGCGAAACAGCAATAGCGCGGCGGGTACCGGCGGAGGGACTCTTCTTCGATTCGACGGCCATGGTATTCTGACGCGGGCCCAACAAGTCTCCATCGAAACCGCGAGGACAAGATGGGTGGTGCGTGGCGGTGTGCTGGTATCATTTGATTGCGAGTGAGGATCAGTTTGTTGCGAGACAGTCCGTGGCCTTCGCACGCGGTGCACACCTCGGCCGCATTGCCGTGGAGTACGGAAGGCGCTACCGCGAGATGCCGTCGGAGACATTGCGGAGGACGGTAGGCCGACGACCGGCCTTCGTCTGCGCTCCCCCCCCGCTGGACTCAAAGCTTCTCGAGCTTCTCCATAACATCGGTGGGAATCGGCGCTTTCACGCGCCTGCCGTAGTCGAACGAAACGACGGTACCGGTTCCCTCCGCCGCGATCCCGTCTTGATCGAGCGATACGACCCGATACTCCATCACGAAACGATCTTCGCTAATCTCCGTCGCCCGCCCACCAACCTCGATCGTGTCCGGAAAGAACAACGGCAACCTGAACCGGCAACTCGTCGAATGCAGAATCGCGCCGACCTTCAACTCTTCGTACGCCTCGATGAAGCCGCAGAGTTCCAGGAACGCGATTCGTGCGGTCTCGAAATACCGGAAGAACACGGTGTTGTTGACGTGACCATAGGCATCCATCTCGCCCCACTGGACCGGAATGGAGACCACGGCAGGGAAACCGTCCAGGAGCGGGTGGTGTTCTGGCATGGCGGGGAAACCTACGGGGAAAAGGGAAAGGGGAAAGGGGAAAGGTGCGTCCCCGTAGCGGACGTTGAATCGCAGCGGTCGAAGGGACGGGCGTCACTCAGCGTCTGTCGCAGTACGCGAAGGGGATGCACCTTTCCCCTTTCCCCTTTCCCCCCTAAATAGAAGCTCTACCATAACCGGAGTTGTTTCTGTCCGACCGCGATACCCAACTAGCCGTGACCGCTGCCGTGATGACGTCCGTTGTCATGGTGGCCTTCCAGACCGCAGCGAAGGCAACGCGAGACGCCCTGTTCCTCTCGAATTGGGACGTCACCTCGCTTCCGATCATGGTGATTGCGGCGTCCTTCGCGTCCCTGGCGTTGGCGTACACGTTCTCGTGGCTCATGCCGGTGATCGGTCCCGTGCGGCTGATTCCCGGCGCATTGCTGGTGAGCGCCATGCTGCTGCTGGTCGAGTGGGGACTTTTGGGCTCCGCACCGGCGGCCACGTCCGTCATCTTCTATCTCCACTACGCCGGTTTCGGTGCGCTACTCATCTCGGGGTTCTGGTCTATTGTCTCCGAGCGCTTCGACCCCCGCAGCGCCAAACGCTACGTGGGCCGCTTGGCTGCGGGCGGGACCGTTGGCGGCCTGCTCGGTGGGTTGATGGCGGAACGCGTCGGGGCATTGCTGTCCATCTCGGCCATGCTTCCCGTGTTGAGCGGGCTCCACGTGTTGGCAGCCGTGCTCATTGTGGTCTCTCCGCTGCGGCACGCCCGTCACCGCCCTCCGGCCGCCGCCGACGAAGCAGCTGACGACCTCGGGGCATCCGGTTTCCGCACCATCAACCGAACGCCGTATCTCAGAAACCTTGTGCTGTTGGTGTTTCTGGTCACCGTGTCGGAAATGCTGATCGACTACGTGTTCAAGGTCCGCGCGTTCGATGCATTTGGCAGGGGCGAAGGCTTGTTGCGCTTCTTCGCTCTGTTCTATACCGGTGTTTCTCTGCTGACTGTGATCCTCCAGGCGTCGGGCGCACGTTGGGCCGTGCAGAAGCTGGGGCTGGCGCGCACTGTGGCGCTGCTGCCGGGAGTGAGCGCGGTCGGAAGTGGGGTGGCGATGTTGGTACCGGGCCTGTCCACGGCGGGGTTTGCGCGCGGCGGTGAGATGGTGCTGCGGAATTCGTGGTATCGCGCCGGGTACGAGTTGCTGTTCAGTCCCATTCCTCCCCGTGAGAAACGGGCTACCAAGAGCCTGGTCGACGTGGGTGTGGTGCGCGTCGGTGACATCGCGGGCGGACTTCTCGTGCAGGCGATACTCGTGATCGTTGTCGTCGAGGTGCTCGCGCTCAACACGATGCTGGCGATGGCGATCGGATTCTCTTTCGTTGCCATGTACGTGGCCCGGCGGCTACACCGCGGCTATGTGAAGACGCTCGAGAAGAGTCTCATTCGACAGGGGCGTTCGCTGGGTGAACTCGATGATCTGGCGACGCGGACGGCGGTTCTCCAAACGATGGGCATGATCGACGTCCGCGACCTGTTCGATCAAACCGACCCGAGGGAGCGTAGTGACAGGCCGTCGCGACGGTCCAATTCATCGGTGGAGACGCTCGACCTCGACATGCAGCGGTTGCTGGCGCTGCGATCGTCGGATGCGTCCCTGGTACGGGACGCGCTCTCCGAGAGTGAGTTGGCTTCCGCGCACGTCCCGCGGGCGATCGGTCTGCTGGCGTGGAACGACGTAGCCGTCGATGCCATCCGCGCCCTCCGCCGAGTCGCGGAGCCCAACCTTGGGCAACTCGTCGACCATCTTCTCGATCCCAACGAAGAGTTCACCATCCGGCGTCGACTGCCACTCATCCTCGCGATGTTTCCGAGCGACCGAACCGTGGATGGTCTCCTCCGCGGTCTGGCCGACCCCCGGTTCGAGGTACGCTACCGGTGTGGTCGTGCACTCAGTCACGTCGCGAAAACCGAACCGTCGTTGACCGTCGCCAAAGATCGTGTAGTTGAAGCGGTGCTCAACGAGGTTGCGGTAGACGATGGAGTGTGGCGCAGCCGGCGTCTCCTCGATGATATGGACGATGAGAGTTGGTCTCCGGTGATGGACGAGCTGTTGATCGACCGGTTCGATCGCAGTCTCGAGCACGTGTTCACGTTACTGTCGCTGATCATGCCGCCCCAACCGCTCAAAATCGCGTTCAAGGGATTGCACACGGACGACAAGATGCTCCGCGGCACTGCTTTGGAATACTTGGAGACGGCGCTTCCACCTGAGATCAAGATGGCGGTGTGGCCGTTTCTGGAGGACGACCGCCGGCGCGTGAGCGAACAAAAGGCGACCAGAGATGTGCTGGAAGCCCTGCTGCAGTCCAATCAGTCGATCGTGGTGAATCTCGAGGAGTTGCGCCGAATCTCGAAGGCCCAGAACCCGCCAGAAGAAGAAGGGGAAGACGGGTAACCGAAGAGACTTCTCCGATTACCCGATTACCCGCTTCTTAGGGACTCGGTGCTCCCACCGGCACCGGAGTCGTCGTGCTCACGACAGTCGGATTACCCAACGAGCCTGCGAGATTCTGACCCCAACAATGGGCCCCGCCGCCGGCCGCAATGCCGCAGGAATGGAACGACCCTGCGCTCAGGAAGCTGTAGGTGGCCGGCGCGCCCAACACCGAGACCGCCCTTGGATTGAACTGGTCACCCGTGCCGCCATTGCCGAGCTGGCCTACGCTGCCCGCACCCCAACAGTACGCGATGCCGGTGGCGTCGACCCCGCAGGTGTGACTCCGTGAGCCGGCTTCGATCTGAGCGAAGGTGAAAGCTTGAATACCGGAGGCCTGAGCCGATGGGAGCGGGGCAAGCCCGTTGCCGAGTTCGCCATCGAGATTGTTGCCCCAACAGTACTGCAGGGCGGTAGACGTGGGGGAAATGCCGCAAGAATGTGCCCGTCCCGCCGACATGCTAGTCCATGTGCGGACAGGATTCATGGCCTGTGGCGTGTTGAACCCGAGGTTGAATGCGCCGGTGCCCAATTGCCCTTGCGAGTTGAGGCCCCAACACCTCGCGTCACCATTGGCGACGATGCCGCACGTATGTTGGCCGCCCGCGCTGATCGCCGTCCACGATTCTCCCCCGGATACCAGAACCGGCGTGCCCGCGTTGGCACTGGTGCCATCACCGAGTTGTCCGGAGAACCCGTTACCCCAACAGTAGGCGTCTCCTCCGGTCGTGATACCACACCGGTGTGATGACACGGTGACTGCCGTGAACGAAAGTCCATCGGACACCATGATGGGGACATTTACACTCGCGACATTCGATCCATCACCGATCCGCCCGTCATCGTTACTGCCCCAGCAGTAGATGTCGGTGCCGACCAGGCCACAGGCCCCGTCGCCGCCAACCTCGAGTTCGGTGAACGCGCGGCCACCAACCACGAGAAGGGGACGGTCAGACGACGCGTCCGTTCCGGTGCCAAGGCGCCCATCGGCGCCGTTGCCCCAACAATAGGCCGCTCCTGATGCGACAAGACCGCATGTGGAGGACCCACCTGCCGAGATGTGCGTGAACGCCAGCGTGATCTCGAGTGGATTGCTGGATACAGCGGCTACCGTTCCGGTGGTTGCATCGAGCGTGTAGCCGCTTCCCATCAAGTCGACCGACAGGTCATCGAACGCGGCCACTCCCGCCACTGCCGCGCGCGTCGTGGTACCACTCAGCGTGGCCCCTCCCGGTCCGCCATTCAGGGCCACTGTGACATCGTTGGTCGCGGCCGTCAGCGGAGTTCCGTTGGCATCTACAACGGAGACCTGGACGTTGGGTATGACAGAATCGGCTGGTGTCCACGTCGGTTGCCGGAGGAAGACGAACCCCGCAGCGACCTGCTCTACAGTGATCGTTGCTGTCGACGACACCCCGTCTACGGCCGCCGTTATCGTTGCGGTGCCGTTTGCTCGGGCCGTGACTCGGCCGGCGGCGTCGACCGACGCGATTGCCGCATCGGACGACGACCAGGCAAAGGTCTTGTCGGAGATGGCATTCCCGTTCCCGTCCAGAGCGGTGGCGGTGAGCACCACCTGTTCACTGACGGACACCAGCGTGGCATCGCCCGGCGAAACCGTGATGGAAGAAGCCGTCTCGGGGGAGGTCGAGCTACTGCAGCCAGCTGCGATCGCTGCAATGGCCAGGAAAACGGTCGCGCGATACCACGCGGAGAACGAACGCATCATCGTGAACTTCCTCGGCTCATTTGGATTCTGAAGGTCCAGTCGATAGAGCCAATCTACCCATGCGAGAGAGCCCGTGGGCTGCTCGGTGGGCAAGCGCTTGTAACGAATCCGTGGTTACGACAGGTTTCGATCTACGCCGTGACTGACCCCGTTTCGGTTGCGGCAGCCAAACGACTGTAGTGCCGTCCGAGCATCACGGCGATCACGATCCAGATCAACACGAGTACGATATTGAGATACACGAGGTCGAGCCCGTTGAAGGCCAGCAGGCCCGTGGCCACGAACACGGTCGCCGAGCTGAGCACGTCGCCCGCCCGCTGGAAAAACGCATCGGTGACCTGTTTGCCCTTGTACTTCTCCTCCCGGGTGGTCGGCAGGAACAACATGTTACGCGCTGTGTTGTTGAGTGAGTAATCGGTACTGTTTTCCGCGGTCTTGGCCCACCGTACGACGCTCAGGATCGGGATGAAGGCCAGCAACGTGTAGGCCCCCAGCGCGATGATGGGCAGAAAGAGAATCGCACCCTTGACTCCGAAATATTTGATAATGCGCGATACGGCGAAGGCCTGGATCAAGAGCGTGGCGATGTTCACGACCAAAAAGAATTGTGCGTAGAACGAGCCGATGAATTCTCCGACCGTGAGGTCGCCTTCAGCGTTGGCCACGGCCGCCTC
>JBDHLU010000036.1:0-23513 GCA_039656555.1 Gemmatimonadota bacterium
ACTGGATTTGGATCCTGTGATCGCGGCCGATCTGACCAACAACGTACTCGACTCGGTGGGGCTGGAACTCGTGGTAGACAATGGCGTCGCGTTCGGTCTGCAGGTTGAGACGGCTTTCGTTGGGGATACGGTGACCGGTGATGTGTTCACTATGCCCGGTGCCGTACTGGACACCCTGCTCGTTTCCGCTGCCGCAGTCGATGCCAATGGCCGCGCAACGGCCGCGACACGTGACACGACCGGACTCGTATTGGACAATGCGGACGTGACGGAAACCTTTGGCAGTTTCATTACCATCGGAGTGCGCATACGACTCTTGCCACCGGTTGGGGGTCGGGGGCAGATCCACGCCACCGATGACATCAAGATCGCCGTGACTGCTCGAGTGTGGCTGCACGTGGGGGGGGCACAATGAGCCGCGTAGTTCTCGTCGCTGCGATCTTTGTGTTGACCGGTTCTTCGTTGACGGCACAAGCCGTCCCCGAAGGATCTCAGGCATCTCGTGTCGCAAGCGGGTACCGGCGGCCCGTCCAGTTGCGGATGGATCCGTTCCGTCATGTGCTGATTCCGCACTGGGGTTTTGTCATGAGTGCAGGTGGGTTCGGAGGCAACAACTCCTTGAACGTGAACGACGCCCGCGCGCTAATCCAGGTTGCCGACGATATCACTTCGAGCAATGTGCTCAATGCGATGAACCTCGTGCGCGAGGGTTCCGGGTTGGAGTTCGATGGGGCCGCTCAGGCCGGCCTATATCTCGGTGGGCCGATAGGTAGCAAGTTCTCGATTGGTTTGAGCGGGATGGGGCGCGCGTACGGGTTTGCGCTGGTACCGGAACAGGCGGTCGCATTCCTCCGGAGCGGCAACGTCGCCAACGAGTCGTTCTCATTGGCCAACACACGAGCCGTCACGTTGACGACCGCGGAAGCGGGCGCGCACGCAACCTTGCGACTCGGTCCGTTGGGAAGTGAAGACGGCGTGCACGTCACGTTGGGCTTTGGTGGCCGCATGATCTGGCCCCAGTACTACGTCAGCGTGGAGGCCGATCCGGCCTCACAGGTAAGCGTCAGTGGATCCAACATCAATACCGATGTGACGATGAGCAAACTCGAGTCGGAAGATTTCGCCGCCAGCACGAGCCTTGGGTCGGGGTTTGCAACCGACTTTCTGGTCCGGATGGAGTGGCCCACGTCGGGCCTGGCGCTGGAGGCCATGGTGGCCAACGTCGGTTCCGTGAATATCAAGGGACTCACGGCAGGGACGTGGTCGGTCTCGGTGAATACCGCGAGTTTGAATGAGGCCAAGGACTCCTTGGATGTGGCCGAGTTCGTGGATGTCGCGATAGATCAGGAAACTAACGTCAAGCTGCCGCGGATTATTCGATTTACCGGGAGTTCATGGGCGAACCGTTTTCTGCAAATCGACCTTAGTGCGACGCTCGCGGTGCACGACGAGTTCGATACACCCACGACGGTGAACTTGGGGACCACGTGGCGGTTTCTTTCCTGGCTACCGCTTCACGGTGGGCTCGAGATGAACGGCCGGCAGGGGCTGGGGTTCACCCTCGGAATAGGGGTGGAGACTCGAAATATCCTGTTTAGAGTCTATGGCGGATCGCTGGGTGGTTGGGTCTACCAAGCGAAGGGTGGAGCTGCCCGTGTCGAACTTGGAGTGTTCTTCTAGCGACCCAAAAGCGGGTTAGAACAACCCGCTCCGACTTGCTTCCCACAACCTCACCATCCGATCGAACCCAGACACGAGTCCGTCCGCCGCCGCGATCGACGGTAGTTCGTTCGAAACATCGAGCATCTGTGCGGCGATGCGCGGGAGTTCGTTGTGGGAGGTGCGTTCGCACTCGGCAATGACACCACGAAGGATCGCGCGGATTTCGTGCGCCTGTTCTTCGTCAGACGGTACCTGGAACAGGTAACTCGATACCTCCCGACCTTGAACGCACAGGCGGCCGAGGGTGTCGAGGTATTGTGGTCGTGAATCTCGAGCCGTCAACATCACTTCTGCTCCCAACCGAATGAGTGTGTGGGTCTCTGAAAGGAAGCAACCTGCGGGCCACAATAGTGTATGTTATTGTCCCCATGGTAGTTACCTGTCGTGACCGGAACGCGGTCACGACGGTGTGGAGGGTCATGTGCGAGAGAATCTGGCAACATGCGGCGCCTGCGGGGGCCGTGCGGCCCGATTATACTCTTTAGATCCTTATTCATGGAACACGATTGAGAACCATGCGTTTTTCACATAGTGCAATGATGGGTGCGGCCATGCTGGCGGTGGCGTGCGCCTCTCCCGAGCCGGCATACGTCGAACACCAAGCTGAAGCGGGAGAAACGTTCTTTGGCCCCGTACGTCAGCTGACGTTTGGCGGACAGAATGCTGAAGCATACTTCTCTCCCGATGGGAAGCAGCTGATCTTCCAGCGTACGACGAGCGACTCCACGTGCGACCAGCAGTACACCATCAATACCGACGGGACGGATTTGCGCCGGGTCTCGAACGGACTTGGGCGTACGACCTGCGGGTACTTTTATCAGGGTACGGAACGGATTGTCTATTCGAGCACCTTCAACGCCAATGAAGCGTGCCCGCCACTGCCGGACATGTCGCGCGGGTACGTCTGGAGCCTCTACAACTACGATATTTACACCTCGCTTCCGGACGGGAGCGATCTCAAAACGCTGTTTGCCACGGATGGGTACGACGGCGAAGCGACACTCTCGCCCGATGGGCAGACCATTGTGTTCACGTCGACGCGCGATGGCGATCTCGACATTTACACTATGAACATTGATGGGTCGAACGTGAAGCGTCTCACGTCTGCGATTGGGTACGACGGGGGGCCATTCTTCTCACCGGATGGCAGCAAGATCGTGTATCGGTCGTGGCACCCGACCGACCCTAATGAAATCGCCGATTACCAAGCGCTCCTGGCTACGAACCTGGTGCGTCCGAGTCGGATGGAAATCTTTATGATGGACGCGGACGGAAGCGACCAACACCAGCTGACGAATCTGGGTGGCGCGAACTTCGCTCCGTTCTTTCACCCGAGTGGGGAGCGGATCATTTTCGCCTCCAACCACGAAGAGGGTCCCAGGTCACGGAACTTCGACCTCTATATGGTGAATTCGGATGGGACGGGTCTGACGAAGGTGACGCACACTCCGACGTTTGATGGGTTCCCAATGTTCTCGCCGGATGGGACGAAACTCGTGTTCGCGTCCAACCGTCATGGCAGTGTGGAGGGTGAGACGAACATCTTTATTGCTGACTGGATCGAGCCAGGTCAGTAACCAAGGGATTGGAATCGTGAGCAGGAAGATTGTAGGCGGGAAGAAAGAAAAAGAGATCGAGGCGGCTCCTAAGGCCCCGTCCGAAGAAAAGAAGCCGGCACCGAAGGCCAATACCGCGCGGGAGTGGGCCAAATCTATCGTAATAGCATTGGTGATCTGGTTCTTCCTCCGGGCGCTTCTCGTCGAGGCTTTCCGGATCCCGTCGGGCAGTATGGAGGGCACGCTCCTCATCGGGGACTTTCTCTTCGTCAACAAGGCGTTATACGGTGCCGAGATCCCCATCGTGAAAAAGCGTCTCCCGGCCTTCAGAGAGCCGGAGCGTTTCGACATCGTGATCTTCACCTCGCCGGAGGATCCGGGCATCAACGTGGTGAAGCGAGTGATCGGGATGCCAGGCGATACCATTGCGATGATCGGGAATGCGATCCATATCAACGGCGACTCGATCGACGAGCCCTGGGCCCTGCACGAGAACCCGCTTACGGATCCCGAAGACCCCCGCATGCGGGCGTGGCAGACTCGGTATCTAGTTGACCGAGATCGGAATACGTATCGACCTACCCTCAAGAATTGGGGGCCGATCGTGGTCCCGCCCGACTCCTTCTTCGTGATGGGCGATAACCGCGATAATTCCTACGATTCGCGTTACTGGGGCTTTCTCGGCCGCAATCGGTTCGATGGCCGTCCGTTGTTCATCTACTACAGTTTCGACAAGAACGGACTTCTGCCGTTGCCGTTTCTCACCAACATCCGATGGGGCAGGATTTTCTCGACGCTGCGATAGTCATCTAATCCACTAGGTTAACCAAAGGCCTCGCAGAGATGCGAGGCTTTTTCAATTGGTTTGATATCTTCAATCAAGGATATTAGTTATTATGCTAATATTGCTTTGATATATTAATTCTCGTACGCAGATATGCTGGATACGATAGATCGTAGGATAGTGAGCATTCTTCGTGAAAACGCTCGCGCAACGTTTCAGGAACTTGGCAACGCCGTGGGGTTGACGGCCCCAGGGGCATATCAGCGTGTCAAGAAACTGGAAGATGAGGGTGTGATCACGGGGTATCACGCGGCCGTCGATCCAGCGGCGTTGGGACGCCCTTTGACGGCCTTTATGCAGGTCGTGCCGCCCGCTGGCGTACGTGCCGATGATCCGAGTTGGCGTACGGCTCAGGCGTTCGTTGCCGGGTTTCAGCTAGTTGGTGGCGACGTGGTGTTGTTGGGGAAGTTCACCGGCCTCGATGATCTTGCTGAACATGTGGATGCGTTGCGAGCTGCCGGGTGTCAGGTCCAGACGCAGATTGCCCAGTCTACAGCCTTCGTCAGGGGCAATCCGTTGGGCGCGTAGGGGTCTCCTCCCCTCGCGAATGGCTACCGGTTGACCATCTCGGTTTCGGAAGGCTGGGTCACCTTGCCAGGAACATACATCGCCTGGCGGCTGCACTTCTTGCATTTCAACGTTACCTGCCGTGGAACGGTCCAGCGGTTCTTTGGTAGGCGGCGCTTGGGGGTACGCTCGATCGTCTTGTGACCACAAGATGGGCACGAGACGTCCTGCCGGTCCCGGTCGGCCAGGATGAGCTGCAAGGCTTCTGATGGTCGGTACTCCTTGATTCCTCGACGTCCCACAGGATAAGGCTCCACATTTGGTTTGGGGGGTAGGAAATGTATCCGGACTAGGCCCGGTGGCAATGGGCGCTCTTGACGACCAAGCCAAGGGGGTTATGTCTCTCTAGAATCGCAACCAGGTGGTGGAGGTCACATGACACCAACAGAGGCCCAGAGTCAGGGATTCGTCCGGGTTGCTGACGTCGAGGTCGAGGCCGTGAGGCCGGGAACCCTAGGGTTTGTTTTGGACGGACGAGGGGCGGATCGCTCCGACTATCGTCTGGAAATGGAGTTTGAGATGCCGCTCGATCCCAGGACCCGCTCTGTCCTTGGGGAGCTGCTAACCCAGTCACGGTGGAAGCTGTCGCGCCGTGTCCGCGAGCCGTTGCGCAACAGGCAAAAGACCACCAAATCACGGGCTTGAAGGAGTTGAGGTAGGTACAAGAAGGCCTCGACCGAGGTGGGTTGACTGTAGTCCACCGACCCGCTAACCTTGGCGCCCGATCCACCAAGCCTTACAAGGAAACAGTCATGGCGCCAGAACTTGGCGGCTCCCAAATATCCGCGCTCCTCGAATCGGTTCCCGGAATTGCCCGCGTACTGCGCAGTCCCGTGGCCGACGCGATCGTGAACATGATCCGCGCTGGCGCCCGCCTAGAACCGTTTAACCGAACCGATGCCGAGGAGTTGATCCAATTCGCGATTAGGCGCGGGTTGATCAATTCGGTCGAGGGAGACCAGGTACTCAAGGAGATCAAGGGCATTGGAGGTCGCAAGCGACCCTCAAAGACCCCGGTCAAGAAGTCCTATCCTCAGACGAAGAAGCCGAGCCCCTTCCGCCGGTCGGTTCCAAAGCCGGTTCCGACTACAAAGCCGGTTCCGACTACAAAGCCGGTGCCGACTCCAAAGCCGGTTCCAAAACCCGAGGTGAAGAAGGTGACCAAGAAGACGGTCGCCAAGGCTACGAAGAAGAAACCGGCTGCGAAGAAGGCCCCAAAGAAGGTGGCGAAGAAAGCGGCCAAGAAGTCCACCAAGAAATCGACCAATAAGACCAAGAAACGGCGGCGCTAGGACGAATTGAGAAGTATTCCCGATCCTGTCTTTTGCTTTGCCGGGGCCCTGCGGGGCCTCGTTTCAGCAGACACTCCCACCGACATCGAAGCCGGATGGCGCAGTGCCAACCTCGATGAGGTTGGGTGGGAGGCGTTGCACTACGCCTGGCAGCACGACGACCCAGACTGGGAGGTCGCGCTCCATGAGGCCGATTCCTATCTCCAGCTCCTGCTTGACCGGATGCCGCTGATTGCGGCCCACGCCGATCGGGCGGCGGCTCACGTACGAACCTTCAGGCTCCCTGAGCTCGAGCGGCTGCATCATGGTACGGTGGCGGCGTTGGTGGCCCAGCGATTTGGGGTGGCCGGGCTCCGCACGGTGCTGGCCGACGAAGATGCCCCATTGGGACGGCGGTATTTCGCGTTCCTCGTGCTGGCCGAACGTCATCCCCAGGGAGAATGGCCGGTCTTTGCCAAATACCTGACACCCATCGCTCATCATGCGTTCGTCGCCACAGCGGCGGAGGCTGCCCGCTTCTATCCCGGGACCGCAGCAGAGTCCCGATTGGCTGCTCTGTTCCAACGCGTTCGCGCGGACCAGCACCTTCGCGATTTCCTAGGCCCCAGAATATTGGAATCGCTCTTCGTGGTAGGTACGGAGAACTCGCTTCCGTTCTATCGTGAACTGCTGACGGCTGGGTTCACGCATCGCGATCCAATGCGCTGTGAGGTCACTCATGCCTTGGTGATGGTCAGGCGGTTGACGGGAGTGATCGAACCGAATGCAAAGTATCGAGAGGCCGAACGGGCTGAGGTCGCCGAAGCGCTTGACCACGCAGAAGATGCTTTCCGACGGGCCTGTGAGTCGTTCACGCCGGTAGCAGTGATCTAGCGATAGACCTTTCGCAACACCACGGTTCCACTTTCCGCGAAGGTCGAATCAAAGAGGAGCACACCTTCCGGGTCGTATCGGCCCCCCCATTTGGTGGAATCAGTGTCCCAGGACAGGGTGATCACGCGGGTTGACCGGTTCCATTCCCCAGTGATCCATTGCCACTTCGGTTTGGACCGGTAGGTCGCGACCCCGCCTCGTCCCAGCCTCAGTTCGATCTGCTCGTCGCTGCGGCCAATCGGGTTCCCCCTCCACAGCCCGAAAATTGGGCGGGCCATCCGGTCCTGCTCACTCATCGTCACCAAGGTGCTCTCGGCGGTGAGGACCAGCAGGCGGTCCATCGAGAACCAAAACCGGACCGTGAATGTGGTGTCTCCCCATGCTATGAGCGAATCGCCCTCAACAGAAAACGACAGCGGGGTCCTGTCATTCAGAAGCAGCATCGTGTCGCCAAAGAAATCGAAATGCAGCGGCTGGAGGTTCAGCGTGCCCACCCACCGCCTGAGCAGGGGGTCCGGCTCTTGCGCCGACCAGGACGCCACCGAGAGCGTGAGCGCCGTGAGGAGGATGACGGTTCGCATGACGGGATATTCTACTGCGTCGCGGGGTATGGGGAAACTGGGCATTCTCTGGAGGTTTCCCAGGTCCCGGTTATTTTGGAGCTTCTCATATGTCATTACCAGCTATCACTAGAGCCACCCTTTCTACGGTAGACCGCGCGGAAGCGCTCGGTCACTTCTTCACGCAGGCCGGCGAGGCACCGCGTGTCATGGCGTACGATGAAGACCTGGGGTGCCCACTGCACACGGCGCTCTCCGCCATCGAGTGGACCATAGCTGTAGGCATTCTCGATGACGCCGATCTGGTCCATGCTGCTCGGCTCACGGCTGAGGCCGCAGCGATCATGGTAGACAGGCAAGTCGACGGAAACCGCGTCTTCATCTACATGGGCCCTCGTATGGATGCCCCTCCTGCTGCTCCACAAGAGGGCAATCTGCTGTTCGACGAACCCGGCGTTCGTGGGTTCGAGTTCGCACAACGCGCCAACGCACTAGCACATTTTCTTCGCGCCACACAAGGGGCGGGAAGCGTAATCTCCATGCTTTCCCGGCGTCCCCCCCAGCTGTTACACATCAAGCGCTGGATTGCTGCATTGTTTGAGGACCCTCCCCAAGATGTCTCCAACCTCATGCTCGCGGGGTGGTTCGCGACCTCTGGTGGAGGCATTCTCTTCGCCCCTGCTCGTAGGGGTGATCCCTATGTGTATGAGGAAGTTGGTGCCGACGGCGAGTAGCCGGTGCCAGGGTTGTCCACATGGTTTCCATGTTGACGTGGACACTCAATGTTTCCACAACTCAACACGAAGTGGAAAGAACTGCTAACTAGTTCTCTGGCCTGCAATTCCAAATGCACATCGTTTGCACAATGAATAGCCACGCCGAACAAAAAACGGCGCTTGTTCGGCGTCCCAGAAACCCTAAATTTTTACATGTTGCTGAATGATGGAGTTCGCTCCTGATTCCAGCGTACAAAGGCCCACGGTGAGAATTCCGGGGAGGCCGCCAGTCATGAAATGGTCAGGCGTCCGACGATCCGGGTAGCTACTTCTCGTGGGTTGGTGAGACCAGTCGCGTTGTCTCACCCACGCCGATGTGGCGTCTCGGTGTGCAGTGCAGGGAATCGGTCAGCGACCCGATTGACCTGCAGCGCCCGCATGAGCGAACCACGAGGTCATGGCCAGACCTCTTGGGGATGGAAGCCGGAGCTCCTCGCCGCCCTACCGCGGATGCATCAGTCCAGGCGGAGGCGACAGGAAGAAGAACAGCGGGAGCTAATCCCCTGACTCCGGGTAACTCGTGCGAAGGCGGCTTCCCACTCCTCGGAGTGGGGGCCGCCTTTTTTTGTTTGGTCGATAGTGTTGCGAGTGCTATCGGCCATCGGCTATCGGCTATCTATCACACCTCCCCAGTCAACTCTCCCGTCTTTTCGAACTTGTACGCCATCGCGTTGAGACGCGACACCCGCATTCCCATCGGGGGGTGGGTAGCCATTAGATCGGCGACGAAGCCTTGCTTATTGGTGAGGCGGCGACCCAGTGGATCGGCGATGCAAAGATGCGCGGTTCCCCGCTTGATCACCGTTGTCGGGGCGTGGTGGTCTTCGATCGCGCGGAGTGCCGAAGCGAGTGCCCCCGGGTTGCGCGTGAACTGTGCAGCGGTGGCGTCGGCGAGAAACTCCCGCTTGCGGCTCACCGCCAGCGCCAAGAGTCGCGAGATGATCGGCGCCAAAATGATCGACACGATCCACAGAACGAGAATGACGAGTGCGAGGGGGTTGCCTCCCTTCTTGCCACCGCCGCCACCTGAGCTTCTGCGGCCGCCGCCAAAACGCATCACGCGGGCCATCCCATCGGACATGATGGCGATCGCTCCCACCAGCGCGGCAAGCAGTGTCATCAACTTCACATCATAGTTTTGGATGTGCGCCATCTCGTGAGCGATGACGCCTTGAAGCTGGTCGCGGTTCAACACCTCGAGCAGTCCTTCGGTTACGGCGACATGCGCATCCTTCTCATCGATACCCGTTGCGAAGGCATTGGGGTCTTTCTCAGGCACGATCCAGATTTTCGGTCTGGGCAACCCGGAGGCGATCGCCATCTCTTCCACGACGTTCACCAACTGTTTCTCTTTCGGCGTGGACGGGTCGAGGAGTTCCCACGCCCCGGTGGCCCAAAGGACCTGCTTGGGGCCCCGGCGCCACGCAACCATTACCATCACGACTCCAAACCCGGTCGTGACGATCCCGAACCATGGAATAGAGTGGCGGTACGTACCCGGTTCGGCTCCTGCGTTGTTCAGGTAGAAGCCCAGGTCACCGCCAAAGCCGATCCACGCAAAAAAGAGGAGGAACAGCGCGACAAGCACGGTTGAGCGGCGGCGATTGCGACGCTGTTGCTCGAAGAGATTCGATTCGCTCATGCGAGCCGAGGCCTACGACAGATCGACCGTGGGTACTTCCCGCTCTGCGTCATCGGTGATCTCCCACAGCTCAACCTGTTCGGCCTTGGCGAAGCCGGCAATCATGTTCCACGGAAACTGTTGCTGTTTCACGTTGTAGGTCGTCGCGGAGTCGTTGTAGTGCTGCCGGGCGAACGAGATGCGATTCTCCGTCGAGCTGAGTTCTTCCTGTAGCTGCCCGACGTTGGTCGTCGCCTTGAGATCAGGGTATCGCTCGACCACAAGGTTGAAGCGCGATAAGGCCCCCGACAGAGCGGTTTCCGCCGCCGCGAGTGCCTTGATGCCGCCGGTGGGTCCGGCGCCGGCTTGGATGTTGACC
This sequence comes from Gemmatimonadota bacterium, assembly GCA_039656555.1. Lineage (GTDB taxonomy): Bacteria > Gemmatimonadota > Gemmatimonadetes > Gemmatimonadales > GWC2-71-9 > CAMYLY01. The sequence goes on from JBDHLU010000036.1 coordinate 10,191, forward strand.
GCCTGATTGCGCGCTTGAATCACGGCTTCGAGCGTGTTCTTCTCGAAATCCATCGCGCCTTTGACTGTGTTGACCAAATTAGGAATGAGGTCATGGCGCCGTTTTAGCTGGACGTCGATCTGCTTCCACGCGTTGAGCGTTTCACCCTTGAGTTGGATGAGCTTGTTGTACGCACCGATCGCCCAGAACACGGCGACGATGAGCAGAGCTGTAAAAATGATGGTCGGCACGGCTGGCTCCTCGTAGGCGTCGTCATCGAATAGTACTACGTTGTCCGCTCTGACCGGATGCATCATCGGGTGTGGTCGACAACGCTATGAGCCGTTGTGCGGTGAGACGGATTGCGTCGGCGATGGTGCGGTCCGGAAGTCCAACCTGTGCCAAATGGTGGTCGTCGCGCACGTGCAGCTCGATTCCGTCGCCCACCTCGATGCGATGCCAGTGGGTGCTCACCGCCGATTCGGTTACTGGTTCGGAGAGCTGAACTTGTAGAAGCTGCCCGGCACGTCCACGGGGCTGTTCGTCGTTCGTCAGGAACGGTAGTTGTCCGGGAGACGGCAGGGCCCCACCGATGCTGCTGGCCACTCGGCGTTCCAACACGTCACCCGTCGTGCTTTGCAGTTCCTCGTGAATCTTTTCGAGCGTCGCACCCTCCATCTGACGCAGCTTGATGAACAAGACCTGCAAGAGATGGCGGTAGTTGTAGATCGCAGCAGTGCCCCGTCCTTCCGGAGGCGTGACGAGAGTCCGCGCGACGTAAAAGCGGATGGTGCGTTCGTTGGGGCGTGATGCGGCCGCGGCGTTGACCGGCCTGATGCCGGAGGTCTCGAGGATGGCTCCTGTGATCGTTGCGAGATCACGAAGTCGCCAGGGGGCGAGTTTCCGGTATTCTCTAAGTGTGAAGAGTGGATCGTTTGTCGGAGCGCCAGCCGCTCCCATCTCAGTGCCCGTTGGCTTCGTGAAGGTGTTGGGGAATGACGCTCTCGACCACTTTGATCAGTTCGTGAATCTGGAAGGGCTTGAGCACGAGCGGGAGACGGTTGAGCGCCAGCCAGGACTCGTCCGAGCGAGCATCGACATCGCCGGTCATCACGACGACGCGATTGGCCAACACGGGCCACTGCGTTGCGATGACGTGGAAGAGCGTGGCTCCCGACATGCCCGGCATGTGGAGGTCGATCAGCACCACGTCGACCGTATGCCCCTCGAGAAGGGCACACGCTTCCTCACCGCTCGCCGCCAGCAAGACCTCGAAATGGTGACGTTCGAGCACGCGCTGCACTGTCCGCCGAATGGCGGCCTCATCGTCCACGACCAGTATTCGCTTTTTCACCATGCTTTATGACGCGCTTTCGAAACGTTCGTACTCGCCATTGAAATACCGACTCCTTACTATCCGCACCGCTTCGTCAGGTGCCAGCGACACTCGGAGATCACCGGGCGTCATTCCGAACACTTCCTTCACGTGCATTGCAAAGGAACGCGGTTTGGCGTAGCCAAGTTTCGCGGCAATGTCCTCGACCGTGTACCCAGGGTCCTGCAAGAGCCTGTGAGCATACACGACCCGGATCACCGTCAACAACACCTTCGGTGGTGGAAGATGCGACTTGGTGAACCACCGTGTGCAGGTGCGTCGATCCATCCTGGCGCGGTCGGCCAGGTCTTGGACCGTGTGGAACGAACCCGGTTCCCGTATCATCGTTTCCAACGCCCACTTCAGTTCCCGTGGAAATCCTTCCAGTACGTCGTCGATATCTTCCATCAACCGCCGCGAAAGCACCCGGGCGGCTTCCTCGACCAACGCATCGCTGAGTCGTGCCGGATGGTCGTCGTAGTCTTCGAGGAGTACTTCGCGGATTCCTGCCTCGCCCACCCGGAGCAATACCGGGACGATCGCGGGCGAGAATTTCGTGTAAAGAATCAGCGGTAGGGACGGGAACAAAACCCGAAGCCGCTCCACTTCTTGGGATCGTGGCTCACCGTCCAACCCAGGATCGACGACAGCCATCTCCACGGGCTCCCGGCGAATCAGGTCGAGGGCACAGCCCCAACTTCCCGCCCAGCAGAATTTGAATCGCTGGCCGGCCGCCCGCCGGAGTTTGGCGGCAAAAATCTTGGGTACTGCCGCTAATACGAGCACGAATGTCCCAAAAATGACACCTAAAGTCCCAAAAAGGGCCTATCCGGCCGTTGCACCACCCCCGATGATTGTAGCCGTTACAAACAACCAACCCCATCTGGAGGAACCATGTCACGTCGTGTCCGTCTTCTTGCCACCGCCTTGCTCGCTACCTTCGCCCTCGGTGCCACCGCTTGTGGCGGTCCTACCGGACCGGTTGACACCAGTGTTCAGAACTCCGGCACCGCCAGCGTACAGAACTCCGGCACCGCCAGCGTGCAGAACTCAGGTACGATGAACGCGAGTGTGCAAAACTCCGGAACCTGAGGTCACACCACGAGCGCCATTACGCGCTCGATCGTGCCTTGAAGTTCAGGAGTTTGAGCGTCGGGTTCCGGGAGTTGCGTAGCAACGAAACGGTGCTCCTGTAACTCGCGCAGGGCTTTTTCAGCGGTAAACAACCGCTCGCCGAGCTTCGTCTGCTCGGCGAGCGCTATTGCGTTCTCCAAATGCCGCCGGGCGTCTTTGTGCGATCCGAACGAAGCCAGTCCAGTTCCCAACGCAAACTCCAGGTTGCACACCTCATCGACCGGAAGTGCATCCCGAAAACTCTCCGCCTCGCGCCTCCAACGCTCGAAGGAGAAACGGTCTCCCATCTGAGCGGATACCTCGACCAGCTCGAGAATGGCCCGTGACCGCACTTCCCTCGACGGATCGTCTTCTAGGATTGTTAGCAGCGCCTGACGTGCGGCCTGCAAGTGTCCCATTTCCTTGAGCAGCGCGCCGGTGTCAGACAGCGCGCGTTGTTGACTGAGTCGATCTTCGTAGAGTTCGTACGCCCGGAACGCCATCGGGATGGCGTCTGCCGTTCGGTCCATAAGATGGAGCGCGATTGCAAGGTCGTGAGTGGCTGCGGCTTGCGCCGCGGTATCTCCCGCCTGCTTCGCTTCGGCCATCACCGTCCGCAACGCTCGCTCAGATTGCGGCAAGTTGCCGGTCTTTTGCGCGAGGATCGCCCGACCGATACGAAACAGGAAGGCAGAGTGCTGATCACCGGAGTCCCCCGCGAGTCGCTCACCGTGGTCGTAGGCTTGGTAGGCTTCGTCGAAACGCCCCAAGAGTCGCAGAACCCTGGCCTGTTGCCGGATTGCCGATAGGCAGTCACGCGCTGCGGTTCCGTCATACAACTTCAGGGCCGTTTCGATTACGTCCAGCGCCTCGGGTAGTTGTAGGTCTTTCTCGAGCCAGAAGGCATACGCGAGCATCGGTGGCCACAACGCGCGTCGGGAATCCGCGTCGATCACTTGATTGCAGGCGCCGACTATGTGCCGCTGGTGTTCGGCGTCCACTGCGTTGGAGGGCAGCGCCTCCACGTACTCGCGGGTTGATTTCATCTGGTACCGCAGCCCAGCTCTCTCCTCGTCACTCTCCTGATCTTTCGCAAACTGATCGACGAGTCGCAGAGTCAGGAAGGCGCCGAGCGCTCGCCGCTGTTCGAGCGTGCTCTCCGAGCGCTGCGCCCGTGACAAGAACGGCTCGTGAAACCGGGAACTCTGTTCCGACTTCTCGGTTGAAGTGGCCGTCAAAGTAGGTCTCCGGTCAAGGGTCCTGGGATCCTGCTAGTATGACTCTACCACACGGTAGCGGCAAGACCAGGGCCAACGGCGAAGAAAAGTGCCGGGCCGGCGTGTTTTGGATGATATGAAGCAGGTCTCGGTGCTTATAATCGCCTATGGCCAAAGGGTTTACACTGCTAGAGGTAATGATCGCGATCGTAGTCATTCTCACCATCGTCGGGCTCGCTTTTCCGCGGATTTCTGGCACGTTCGACCAGATCGCCACGGATCGGGCATTGAGCGAGGTCCTGAGCTTCTATCACGATGCTCGATTGGCCGCAATCTGGCGATCAACCGCGGTCGAGATCGAGTTCGGAGAGGATACGCTCCGGGCAACCTTCAAAGGGGTAACCGATTCCCTTTTTGTGGCCGTCCCTGGCCCGCGGGTGCACGGGGTCCAAATGGCTGTGAGTCGGCAAACAATAAGGATTTACCCTACCGGGATTGGGTGGGGGGCCGCCAACACGAAGATGGTGTTCACTCGGGGAGTGGCGGCTGAATCCCTTACGACTTCACGGCTTGGGCGCGTCAAGCGATGGTGATGGGTCCGCCGCCAGGAATCGCATAATGGGCGAATCGGTGGGCCACGCGGCAAACGCCGTCGGGGTACCGATACCGGAAATACTCAATACCGGGGCGACCCCATTAACGTCTGCCACTACCAATTCCATCGAGACCCCCGCAATAATGAGGGCTACGGGGCCGTTAGCGGTTGGCGCAGCACCGACGACAGGCCCCGAGAGGTTCAATTCCGTGAGCTTGCCGGTTCTGATTTCCAGGTAACCGGCCTGCCCGTCTGAGCGCGTGACCACCCCACGATGGGGTGAGGCCTCCAGCGTGAGTCCCGCTAGGCCGGGTCCCGCCTCGATCGAATCGAACACGGTGAACCCGACCCTGTCGAGCAGGTAGATGCGGCCCGAACCCCTGCACGGGAGCACGATCAGCGTCTTGCTGGCGCTCAGGGTGACGGCAGCCGGCACGCAGTCCGGTATTGGTGTGACGCGCTGGCGTTCGACGAGCTTGGTGTCGATCTCGACGAGGGTGCCATTCTCACAGGCGGCGAACGCCTTTGTGGCCTGTTCGAAGAGGGTGAGCGCGACGACGTGATGGTCGCATGCCGCAACCGAATACCGTAGAGCCAGGGGCGCGAGCGCAAACACGTGTACGTGGGTACCAGTACCCACGTAGAGTGTTCGCGCTCGCGCATCGATCACGATGTTGGAGGCGGGCCCGGCTCCGAGTGAGAGCTGAGTGACGATGGTGGCCGGTTCGCGACGAAGCTCATACAGCGTGTTCTTCTCGGTACCGGCCACCGCGTACAGGCTCACCCCATCGCGCCCCCACGCAAGTTGCGAGACGTTGGGCAGGGTAACCGACGTGCCGGCATGTGGTCCAAAGATTCTGATGGTTTGCCCGTCGGCGACAGAGAACCACAACGGTGGAGGCGCACAAGCCGCCGCCACCGTACATCCAATAGCGAGAAGGGCTCTACTCGAGCGGAGGAAGATCGTCTTCGAGGAAAATGAGCGATTTGCGTTGTGTGATCGAATGCGCCACGGCTTGCATGATCTGCGGATCGACAACGCGCCCCTCGAGAGTGCGCATGCGGTCGATCGCCTCGTCAGCTGGGAGCTTTTCCTGATATGGCCGGGTCGTGGTCAACGCGTCGTAGATTTCGCTAGCGCAGATGATCCGGCCGCCGAGGGGAATGTCTTCGCCCTTCAGGCCGTCGGGATATCCGGAACCGTTCCAGTGTTCGTGGTGGGAGCGCACGTGCATGGCCACGTCGCCGAGATGTTTGAGTGGTGAGAGGATTTCCGCACCGATCGTGACGTGTTTCTTGATGTGCTCGTACTCATCGTCGGTCAACTTACCCTCTTTGTTGAGCACGTCCTCGCGGATGCCGATCATGCCGAGATCGTGAAGCCGTCCTGCCATGCGCACCGTTTCGATCTCGTCATCGCTCAAGTTCATTTCGGACGCGACCGTAGCGCTGAACGCTGCGACTCGTGCCGAATGTCCGGCCAGAAACGGATTCTTGGCTTCGAGTACGTTGACCAGCGTCTCGAGTGTGGCGGTAGAGAGGTCGCGGAGTTTCGCTTGTTCGATTTCCAGTTCTCGCGTACGGCGACCAACCTCTTCCTTCAGCCATTCGGACATCTCGCGAGTTTGGAGCAACGTGTCACGGCGTTTGAGAGCCCGCTTGAGCGCGCTCTCGAGGTTGGGTAGCTCGATCGGCTTGGTGAGATAATCCATGGCGCCGCGCTGCATGCAGATCGTGGCGCTGGTGGCGTCACTCACTGCGGTCAACATGAGAATCCCGATGTCGGGATCGAGGCTCAGGGCCTCGGACACGACGTCTACACCCGTCATGCCGGGCATCCTAATGTCGAGGAGCATCAGTTCCGGCTCGAACGATTGGATTTTCTCGAGCGCCTCGGACCCGGAAGCCGCTTCCTGTACCGTCCAGCCCCGCTTGGAGAGCAGCCTGGAAAGGGCGTTGCGTATTGGCGCTTCGTCATCGACCACCAGTACCTTGACGACGCGATCTGCCGCGTTCGATTCACTCACCACCCGTATGCTCCTCGTGGGGTTCGTAGCTCTAGAATAACGAAAAACGCTACGTGAGCAACGACCAGCGGCATGCTAGGCACCGTCGCTGACAAATGTTACATCGACGCGATGGGGGATAATTCCCGCGGCGGCACCCCGATCGAGTAGGAGTTGGACCGCGCGTCGCCCGTCGTCTCCGTAATCGACCGTGTAGTCATTGACGTACATGCCGATGAACTGATCGGCGGCTGCCGGGTCGAGGCCGCGGGCGTACTGCATGGCGTGCGCCAAGGCGTCCTCGCGGTGCGCTAGGCCGTACACGATGGAAGCCCGTAGATCGGCGGACACCAATGGTAGGAGGTCGTCACCTAGATCGCGTCGTATCGCGTTCCCCCCAAGAGGGAGCGGCAATCCGGTCTCCTCGTACCACCATACGCCGGTGTCGAGCCAGAGGTGGAGGCCCTGGTCACGGTACGTGAGTTGTCCTTCGTGAATGAGCAGGCCGGCATCGACGGATCCGTCCCGGACGGCATCTTCGATTTCGTCAAAGGGCGTGACGACCGCCTCGAACTCCGGTTGGAACAAACGGAGGGCGAGGGCCGCGGTCGTCAGTGTGCCGGGGATCGCCACGCGCTTGCCACGCACTGCCTCGCGGGGGTCACCCTCGATGGGACGAGTGCCGACTAAGCAGGGGCCGTAGCGGTCGCCCATCGACGAACCGTGTGGTAAGAGCGCATAGGCGTTTGTCAGATACGCATAGGCGTGAATCGAAACCGCGGTGACATCCAATTCACTTTTAAGTGCTCGCTGATTCAGCGTCTCGATGTCCTGCAGCTGGTGTACATACTCACGGTCACCGGTTGGAATCTTCCCGGCCGCGAGGGCATAGAACATGAATGCGTCGTCGGAGTCCGGGCTGTGTGCCAGGTGGATCGTCGGCATCAGTTGGGTACGCTACCCGTCGCACTGCGAGCTTCTTCGAGAAAGTTCGAGACCGCTAATGAGTGCATCTGGTATTCGGGTCGTCCGCGGGCCATTTCGGTTTCGTAATTCTCGAGGAACGTCGCATAGGACCGTTGCACATCGGCGTTTTGCCCCAAGGCCTGGTATACTCCCGAGCGCAGCATGGACGCGAACAGGTGGCCAGCCGTTTCCATCTCGAGCGAGTCTGCTTGAGCCAACGCAGCTGCGGTTTCGCCGGTAATGGCGTTGATCAAGCCAACGTGATAACGCGCGTCACTGTCCAGTGGGCCGAGCATCTCGTATGTCTGAATTGCCATCGGTGCAAAGAAGGCGACCTGGTCGATCTTGCCGGCCTCGTGTTCTCGCATGGTGCGGTCGAAGAGGCGATCGGCCTGCTCTCGAGGCGTCATGGTGCTGAGGTCGGTGGTTCCGGGTGCGCCCGTGGGGGCGCCGGTCTGTGTTGCCACCCCGCCGGCCGGGGGTGCGTTCACGCGGCCGGCAAAGAATCCCAGCGCCGCGAACACCACTGAGGCTGCCAGCACACCGGCGATCCATGGCCCCAGCGAGGTGGCAGATACCTCCTTGCCGGCCGTCGGCGTGCCACAGACATGGCAAAACCGGGCCCCGGGGCTCAAGGGGGCGGAGCAATTGGTGCAGGCGGTAGAACTCAGGGGTGCCGCGCAACTACTGCAGAACCTTCCTGATGCGGGCTGCCCGCATTTAGGGCACGTGGTAGCGGTCATTGGTTGTTCTGGATCCACAAGTAAGGGGAGGGTAAATAATAATACCGGGGTTCATTCGCTGGCGGTGCCAACCCGCCCCTATTACTGTAGCGTGCTATGTCCATCGAGTCGCCGAACCAGTCTGGGTCCACCCACTTCAATCCGCCGTTGCATCAGATCAAGTCACGGCAGATGGGCGAATTGGTGCGTGGAGACAGCCGGTGGGACGTCGTGCTGGAAAGTGTCCTCGACGCAGAGGTCAACAGCGTACGCGGCAGGATCCACTTCGTGTCCGGCACCATGCATCGGCTCACGACCTGGATTTTCCTCGAGTGGAGCGACAGCGACGTCGAGAAACGCTTCAGTGAATTGGCGTCCGACTCGCAGATGCTCTGGAATCTCCTCGGTTCGCTCGAAGAACGTTGATCGCCTGAACCAACTCGCTACCACATGCTAAAGAAGTTTGGATCCGTGCGGTTGTTGATTGCGGGCGCGCTCGCGTTCGGCCCTTGCCTGCTGCGGGCCCAGGATCGGCCGCCCGTGATTCGATCGATCAGCATCGAAACCCAGAACATCTTCGATTCGGCCCAAGCGCAAGGAAGTTTTGCCTACCGGGCGGCTAATGCCATTCATTCGACCACGCGACCGTCGGTCGTGCGGCACGAATTATTGTTCAAGGTAGGGCAACGGCTCGATTCGGCACGCATTGCCGAAACGTTGCGAAACCTCAGAGCCCGGGGGCTGTTTCGCGAAGTTTCGATCAACACCGCACGCGACGGTGATTCGGTCGACATAGAGGTGGTCACGCTCGATGGGTGGACGACGGAGTTGGTGGTCAACGCGCGGGTTACCGATGGCCAATTCACCTGGGCGTTAGGAGGGCAAGAGCGCAACTTCCTCGGAACCGGGGCTCGCGTTGGACTCGTCTTTCGCCAGGAGCCCGATCGGAGTGCGTGGACTGTCCGGGCCGGGCACGATCGCATTGCCGGGTCGCGCTTCGGTGTAGACGGTGTCTATGACAATCTGAGCGACGGGACCGTCGGTCTCTGGAGGGTTGGTGTACCGTTTCGATCTCTCTCGGACCGCACCGGTGTCGACCTGGTCGGTGAAGCCGCGAACCAACGGGTACTCCAGTGGGCGAACGGCGAGATCTTCCAGACGTATCAACGGCGAGCGTTCATCCAGCGTGCCAGCGCAGCGTACGCGCCATTTGCCAGCCCTCGCGGGTATTTGCGCTTGGGAATCAACGGTCAGATCCGGCGGGAGGAGTTCATTCTCGATGCCGATACCGGCATGTCGATCCCGGACTCGGTGACTGCGACTTTCGGTGGGTTTGCCGAGCTCCTGGGGGCCCAATTCAAGGTTGTAACGCATTACAACGGATTTGCGCGTGCTGAAGACCTCGACCTAAGCCACCGAGTCACGCTCGAGGCCTGGCTGGCGCCCAAGGGCATGGGATACGAGCGACCGGGCATCGGCCCAGCGCTCTCGGTCCGAACCGGGTTCGATGCCGGGTCCGTCTTCGGGTCCTTTCTGGCCCGGGCCAACGGTCTCTTCACGAGCGGTGGACTCGACACGGGGCAGGTCTTTGGCGGCCTGACGATTGCGGCCCAGGTGGTCCGGCGATTCCCCACTGTGTTTCACATCGAGGGCGCGGCCCGTACTGGTACGCCCCCGGGGGAGGAATACGATCTGGGCCACGGCATCGGACCACGCGCGTTCGTCGCGCATTCGTTTACGGGCGAGCGTATGTACTGGTGGTCGATCGAGCAACGCGCATTTCTCATCGACGAGGTTCTAGGGTTGTTCGGAGTGGGCTTCGCGGCTTTCCTCGATTACGGAGGAGCGTGGTACACCGAACAACCTAGGCGAACCGGTGGAAACGCGGGGTTTGGATTGCGAATCGGACCGACGCGTTCGACTGGATCCAGTGTGGGCCGGATCGATTTTGCATATCGGTTTGGAGAAGGGTGGTCGGGCCGGAGGTGGGCGTTCAGCTTCGGTCGTGGTTTTCTGTTTTAGCTACTGGCCCACCACGGATGCGGGAATGAGTCGCTCGCGCCCGCTACCCACACCAAGCTGCCCAGTGATGTTCCAGCCCCAGCAGTACGCGTCGCCGGTTTTGGCCATTCCGCAACTGTGCGTTGCCCCCACCGTGATACTGGCGAACTGCAGGGTGGTATTCACCGGTATGGGGACCTCGCTGCTCAGGCGGGAACCGGTTCCGAGCTCGCCTTCAAAATTCCGCCCCCAGCAGAAAGCATCCCCGTCCGGAGTTAGGGCGCACGAGTGCCTTCCTCCGGCAGTCACGGTTTCGAAGATGATTCCGCCAACCACGGGGACCGGAAACCGCTGGGTAAAGCCCGAGCTGTCACCCAGCTGCCCGTCACCGTTCAGCCCCCAGCAGTAGACGGTGCCCGCGGTCGTTACGGCACAGGTGTGCTCGTGGGCCCCAGCGATCGACTGATACTGGTGCCCGCCAACGACGAGATTGGGAGCGAAAAAGGAGCTGACCCTCGAGCTGTCGCCGACGGCGCCACCCTGGTTCACGCCCCAACAGTATGCATCCCCGCTCGATACGATGCCGCAGGTGTGCTGGAGGCCGGCAGCGATGATGCTGAACGTGAAACCCTCGATCTTTCGGGGGCGCAGTTCGCACGGTTCGGCGCCGCAGTCGGATGTGAGAGTCCCCACCCCCAGTTGTCCCCATCCTCCGCCACCCCAGCAGTACGCCTCGCCGGCGCTCGTCAAGCCGCACGCGTGCCGGTCACCGGTGGTGATGGTCGTGAACAGCAGAGAACCGGACACGGGCACGGCGGAAACATGGGTCGAGCTTGTCACGCCGTTTTCGCCCGGCGTCCCCCCAAAGGAGCCGATTCCCAATTGCCCCCGGCTGTTGGATCCCCAACAGAATGCCGCGCCCGCACCATCCAGTGCGCATGAGAAATTGCCGCCGGCCGACACTGCGGTCGTGGGCGATGTGAGCCCGGTGACCAACGCAGGGGTCCCGTTGCTGAACAACGTCCCGGTGCCAAGTTTGCCGCTCGTGTTCGAGCCCCAACACGCTGCGCGGCCCAGCGCCGTCACGCCGCACGTGTGGGACGCGCCGGATTCGATCTGGACCAGGTTGGCGGTTACGGTGACCGGAAGCTCGGCGCTCAATCCGTCGCGCTCGGCAATGATCGTCGTCGTGCCGGCGCCGATAGCTGAGATCAAGCCGTTTTGTGTAACGAAGGCGATTCCCACCCCGTCGGTGGACGACCAGCGGAAATGCGCGTCGGAGATGATCTCTCCTGATCCGTCCAACGCCGTGGCCGATACGGCCGCCGTATCGCCCAGGGCGAGGGTCAGACTGCCCAGCGAGAGTGACACTTGAGTGGTGATGATATCGGTGGGAGATTGGCCGCACGCCACGGTGGCGGCTAGCACCGATATCCAGGCTAGTCGTGGGGCTCGCACCTAGCTGATCTCCGCGATGCTCAGAATGAACTCCGGTGTCGTGTAGCGAAACACGTTGGCTCCTGCCTCGATCTGCTTTCGGAAATTGTCACCCCAACAATACACCTCGGCGTCGGTTGACACGCCACAGGTATGTTCGGCACCAGCACTGAGGGACTGAAGCATGAGGCCTCCGAGAACTTGCTGCGGGACCGGAACGTCGAAGACCTCACCGTTGCCGATCTGCCCCTCACGATTGCGTCCCCAACAGTGGGAAGTTCCGCCATCGGCGATGGCGCACGTGTGGGAGCCGCCGGCCGACAGGGTCACGAATCTGAGATCGGTATCCACAGCGACCGGGATGTTCGAGCAAAGGGCGCCAGTGATGGCGCAGGCCTCGCCGGTCGGGCTACCAAGCTGACCGGAGCGGTTCCGGCCCCAACAAAAGACGCTGCCGTCTACCATAAGTCCACACGTATGGTTTCCTCCGGCGTCGAGCCCCGCGAACTGCAAGCCCCCTCGCACCAGCACGGGCAGCGGGCTGTCTATCAGCGTACCGTTCCCAAGTTGGCCATCGAAGTTTCGACCCCAGCAATAGGCAACACCGTCCGGGGTCAACGCGCACGTGTGTGCGTTTCCCGCAGTTATGTGGCTCACCGGGAATCCTGCATCGACCATCGTGGGTGTCGCGGCACACGTGCCGCTACAGTTGGGCCCGAGTCCTCGGAGGCCCAGTTGGCCGTCTCCGTTGGAACCCCAACAGTAGGCCACCGAGTTGTCGGTGACACCGCACGTATGAGCCCCACCCGCGCTGATTTGCGCGAACCCAATGGCGCCCGACACGGGCATCGGTTCCAGTGCGACTCCCACGGAGCTGTTGCCGAGGCGACCTCCCCCGTTGCTTCCCCAACAGTAGGCCAATCCGTCGCTGGTCAGCCCACACGAATGGGCAAACCCCATCGTTAGCGATACGAACTGGACGTCTCCCAGTAGCGGCACGGGTGATTCAGCGTTCCCAATGGCACCGGTGCCGACCTGTCCGTCGGCGTTGACTCCCCAACAGGTGGTCTGACCCTGCGGGGACAGGGCACAGGCGTGATACGCCCCCAAGGAAATCGAGGCTTCCGGGTCGAGGCCTGGGCCAGTGGGCCCATCGCTGCACGCGACTATCCCAACGAGGAGAAGGGAAGCCAGCGTGCTAGGGAGTCGCGTCATCGGACAAATGGTCACTTTCGTGCGGGGGGATGCCTGATATGACTACCAGGCCGACCGCGTTGCGGTTCCTTCTCCCTCACAATACGGACAGACAATGTCGCCTGACTGCACCGCCGGCGTAATGCTCACCCTATTGCGGGTGTAGGGTCTGGACGCGGCGAATACCCCTCTGGAGTGCCGGTTCGACATTCCACCGGCCGAGATCGGGAACCTCACACCACGCCCACTCCGAGTCGCCGTGGGTATCGATCTGCCGTACATCGGTTCGGAATCCGAAGGTCAGATCGTGATGCAAGTGCCTCGGCTCGTTCTTGAAAGGTGGAATCTCATGCACGTCGACGCGCACGAGTGACGGCGACTTCGTGCGGGGCAGCGTGATTCCCGTTTCTTCTTCGACCTCGCGGCGGGCGGCGACTTTCCGTCGGGTGACAACACGATGGCGCTAGCGGTGATATGACCGGGGTCGTAGTCCGTTCGGTCGAACGGGTCAGTCTTGTCGGTGATGAGCGCGAGGGTCTGCGCCAGGCTGTCTGCATCGTGCGCGTGCGGTCCCGGACGGAACGCTTCGAGCAGGCTTCCGACCGCCGTGGTGTCGATCATGCGAGCTCGGTATCCACGGGCTCGATGCAGGTGGGGCCTTCGTTGGCGACTTTGTTCACGAAAGTGGAGACGGGGTGGAAGTCGGTAAGGGTGGAGG
>JBDHLU010000037.1:0-23214 GCA_039656555.1 Gemmatimonadota bacterium
AGTGTACGAGGACGGGGCTCTGTTGCGTTCGCTGGCGGTGGCGGAATCTGAGCGAGGGAGGGGGTTGGGAATCGAGCTGACGCAGGCGGCGATTGCCCTCGCTCGGGCGGGGGGCGTGCCAGTGTTGGTCCTTCTCACGGAGACGGCGGCGGAGTTCTTCCCCAGGTTTGGGTTTGAGACGGTCTCGCGGGCCGACGTCCCGGCGGGCGTAGGCAGCTCCGTTGAGTTCACGACAGTGTGTCCGGAGACCGCGGTGGTGCAGGCACTCACCCCATAAAGAAAAACCCCGGCGAACCGGGGTTCTCATTCGCTACGGCCGGACAAGAACCGGAGAAGAATCAGCCGCGTCCCTTGGCGACTACCCGCTCCTCACCTGATTCGAAGTACTCCCGGTTCTTCGCGGTATAGGACGTCCATTCTTCCGGCACGTCCTCTTCAGGGAAGATCGCTGTGACTGGGCAGTCGGGTTCGCAGGCTTCACAGTCGATGCACTCATCCGGGTGGATGTACAAGATGTCGGGCCCTTCGTAGATGCAATCCACTGGGCACACATCCACACAACCACGGTCCTTCGTATCAATGCATGGTTCGGCGATAACGTAAGTCATGTCAATCCTGGACAAAAGTGATTCGCTTGGTGCTCGCGCATATTGACTGAGGACTGAAACGCTGTCAAGTGACCGAGTTGCCTGGCACCGGCCGGGCACGCGATCTTCGTGATATGCGAATTGCGTCCTTGTTGGCGAGCGCCACGGAAATCGTCGTCGCTCTCGGCCTCGAAGATCAACTCGTGGCGATATCGCACGAGTGTGACTACCCTCCCGCCGTTCTCGACCGTCCCCGCGTCAGCCGACCACGCTTCGACCCAAGTGGGCTCTCCGCCGGCGCGATCGACGCCGCCGTTCGGCAGGCCATGGCCGAACATGGGAGCATGTACGAACTCGATGCCGATCGACTGCGGGAAGCCAATCCCGACCTGATTCTGACGCAGGCCGTGTGTGAAGTGTGCGCGGTGCCGACCAGCCTTGCCGAGGAGGCGGCGCGGGCCCTCGACGGCCGTCCGACGGTCTTGTCGTTGGATTCGCACTCGATCGATGAGATCTTTGCCAGCATCGTGGCCGTCGGTGCCGCCACGGCAACCGACGAGGCGGCCACCCAAGTCGTGGCTGGCTTTCGTGGTCGAATCGATGCGGTGCGCCGCGCAGTCGCCGGCCGAGATCCCATCGAGGTCCTCGCGATCGAATGGTTGGACCCACCGTTCCTTCCAGGGCATTGGACACCCGAGATGGTCGAGGTGGCCGGCGGAAAGCTGTTCGGCTCGTCGGCTGGAGTCCCATCGAAACAGACAGACTGGGGTTCGCTCGAGGCGTCGGACCCAGATGTGCTTCTTGTCATGCCGTGCGGGTATGGGTTCGAGGCCTCGGTCCGGGAAAGCCGGGGATATTTGGACGAGCTACGTCGTGTCGCTTACCGGGCGATTGGCGAAGGCAGAGCTTTCGTCGTCGATGGTTCTGCCTACTTCAACCGCTCAGGGCCGCGGATGGTCGATGGAGTAGAGGTTTTAGGAGCCCTACTGCACCCGGAGGTGTTTCCGGGGTATGATCTAGCGGGCAAGGCCGTGGCCTTGCCGCAATCCTCCCACTAGAAACGAGGCAGTATTGTGCGATACCCTCCAATGATGGTTCAGCCGATGCGTGAAGACCTCACGCAGATAGGTTTCAAGGAGTGGCTCACGCCTGAAGACGTCGAAGCGGACATGGCCAATGCCGAAGGGACGGCACTTGTGGTCGTGAACTCCATCTGCGGGTGCGCGGCCGGCAAAGCTCGGCCGGGCGTGGCGACGGCCCTGCAGAACGAGCGGGTGCCCGATCGCTTGTACACCGTGTTTGCGGGAATGGAGTTGGAGGCGACTGATCGCGCGCGTGGTTATTTCGATCCGTACCCGCCGTCCTCACCGCAAATCGCGTTGTTCAAAGATGGGAAGCTCGTGCGCATGCTGGAGCGGTCCGATATAGAAGGGCGTGGTCCGGACGAGATCGCAGGCGACCTGACCGAGGCGTTCGACGCGCATTGTGGTTGAGGCCCGTGTTCTGGCGTGATTCTCGTCGATCCTGACGCCCGGCCTCTCGTTGGGCACCGGGGAACCGCGGGAACACACCCCGAGAACACCCTTCCTTCGTTTGACGCGGCGCTTGACGCGGGTGCCGACGCATTTGAGCTGGACGTTCACGCCGCGAAAGACGGTGTGCCCGTGGTGATTCACGATCCGACGCTGAACCGTACGACCAACGCGACGGGCCCGGTGTCGGCGATGACCTCGGATCAGTTGCGGGGCGTCGACGCCGGCGGCGGCGCATACGTCCCCGCGCTCGCCGAGGTCCTGGAGCGGTACCCCACAACGCCCATGATTGTGGAACTGAAGGAAGGAGCGGTGACTCATGCCGTGCTTGCGCTGCTGCGAAAGCTCGGTGCGATTGATCGGGTGCTCCTCGGAGCCTTCGACCACGCAGTGCTCGCCCCCGCTCGAACGGGAGAATTCCATTTGTCGGCCTCGCGCCGCGAGACTGCTCGCGTGTGGGTGGCGGCCCGCCTGGGAATCTCGCTTGGGGGCCGCTTCGGCGGGTTCACGGTTCCGGAGCGCCAGGGTGCACTCCGAGTGGTAGACTCGAAGTTCCTACGGGCCACGGTTCGAAGTGGGAAACCAGTCCATGTGTGGACGGTAGATTCAGTCGAGGATGCTTCCAGGCTACGGGCCATGGGTGTGGCTGGTATCATTACGAACTTTCCAGGGTCGTTGCGGAACATCTGAAACGAGGAGTACGGAATGATGGAATCGGGCGTTCGACGTTGGTGTATACTCACCGTCGGTATTGCTCTCGGTGGGCCGGCGACCGCAATGGCGCAGCAGGGGTGCGACGCCGGCAATGCCGGGTTGAGTCTTCCCGAAGGGTTTTGCGCCGGAGTCTTTGCCACATTGGACGGCCGGCCCCGCCACCTCACGGTGGCGCCAAACGGTGATGTGATCGTTGCCGTGTCCCCGACACGTCAGAACCGGGACGTCGGGGGCGTTGTCGTGTTGTGGGATTCGAACGGAGATGGCAAAGCCGATGAGCGGCGCGCGTTCGGTAGCGGGCCTGGGGACGATGTCATCCTGTTCAGTGGATACCTCTACTACTCGACCAACTCGACCATCGTGCGATACCCATGGCAGGACGGGCAGCGCGAACCTGCCGGCGAACCGGATACCATCGTCAGTGGCCTGCCGGCGATCGGGGGTCATCGCGCCAAGAGCATGGCAATAGGGTCCGACGGGTCGCTTTACGTGAACGTCGGGTCGCCGTCGAATGCCTGCATGGCGGAATCCCGGACAATGGGGTCACCTGGGAAGGATCCTTGTGACGAACTCGACTCCCACGCCGGTATTTGGCGCTTCGATCCGAATCGGCTTGGGCAATCCCAAATCAATGGCCGACGGTTTGCCACTGGCATGCGAAACTCCGTTGCGTTGACGGTCCGACAATCCGACGACCTTGTCTACGCGGTGATTCACGGGCGAGACCAACTCTCAGAAATGTGGCCGGACTACTACACAGACGAACAGAGGGCCGAATTACCGGGCGAAGAATTCGTCCAAGTGAACAATGGTGACGATTTTGGTTGGCCGTACTGCTACTACGATCACCTGCAAGGCGAAAAAAAGCTCGGGCCGGAGTACGGAGGGGACGGGCAGGAGGTTGGGCGTTGTGCGAACGCTAAAGGTCCATTGATGGCGTTTCCGGCGCACTGGGCGCCCAACGCGCTCCTGTTCTACTCCGGAGCCTCGTTTCCGGACGAGTACCAAAACGGGGCGTTTGTCGCGTTCCACGGTTCGTGGAACAGGGCGCCGCTTCCCCAAGGGGGCTACAACGTGGTGTTCGTTCCTTTCGTTGGAGGTGAGCCTGGGGAGTGGGAGGTGTTCGCCGATGGATTCGCGGGCACTGAGGTGAATCCCCGCGATGCGAACCACCGGCCTGCCGGGTTGGCACAAGGACCTGACGGGTCCTTGTATGTGTCGGACGATCAGGGAGCGACGATCTTCAAAATTTCGTACCTGGGGCGGTGAAACAAGTGAGAAGCGTGTTGAGATTCATATTGTCAGTCGCGTTCCTAGCAGGCCCATTGGCTGCCCAGGAAGCACAGCTTTCAAACGAGACCATCTGGGGGTCGAACGCGTTCGCCAGTCAATTGGTGGCGATCACCTGGGCGCCCGATGGAGAACACTTCACGCATGTACGACAGGAGGCTGGGGGTACGGACCTCATTAGCGTCAACGCACGCACCGGTGCCGAAGATGTGCTGGTGCGCGGTTTTGACCTTGTCCCCCCCGGCGAATCCGAACCGATTGCGATAGAGGGGTACAGCTTCTCATCGGATCGTAGCAAGCTTCTCATTTTTACGAACTCCACCCGCGTGTGGCGGCAGAACACGAAGGGGGAATACTTCGTTTGGGACTTCAATCGGCGGCAGCTCACGCCGGCGTCAACGCGATCGGGATACCAAACGTTTGCGAAGTTGTCTCACGTTGGCACTCAGGTCGCCTTCGTACGTGACAACAACATCTTCGTTACCAATCTCCGAACTGGTGAAGAGCGTGCGCTGGCGGACGACGGTGCCGAAGACATCATCAACGGCACGTCGGATTGGGTGTACGAAGAAGAGTTGGGCTTGCGAGACGCATTTCGGTGGAGCCCGGACGGCTCCAAGATCGCGTTCTGGCGTTTCGATCAGAGTCCTATCGAAACGTTCTACATGATCGATGAGACGACGCTGTATCCTACGTTGATTCCGCTCCGATACCCGAAGGCTGGTGCGGTCAACTCGACTGTGCAGATCGGGATCACCGACGTGGCCGGGGGCAACACTCGTTGGGTGGATATCGGTGAAAACTCAGACATCTACATCGCCGGCATGGACTTCGTGGATGACGCTGAAATCTGGCTCACGAGGTTGAACCGACACCAAAATAGGCTGGAGCTATTACTGGCTGATGCAGTGACCGGCGCGTCGCATGTGATATTCACGGACACCGACGAGGCGTGGGTCGACGCGAACGAACCGGTCTGGATCGGCGGGGGATCGCAGATTGTTTTCCAGAGCGAACGAGACGGGTTCAACCATCTTTATCTGTTCGACCGCTCGGGGCAGCCGGTGCGCCAACTCACCTCGGGGGATTGGGAAGTCACGGCGTTCCATGGTATCGATGAGGACCGGGGAGCCGCCTACGTGACAACGACCAGGGATGGTTCTCTCGGAAGGACGACCTACCGCGTGGGACTCGATGACGGTGGGCTCGAACAGATCACGCAGGAAGACGGGACCCACCGCGTGCAGTTCGGCCCGACGTTCTCGTTGTTCGTCGACACCTATTCTCGGGTTGGGGTCCCATCGGTACAAACGCTCTATGATGCTGATGGCGGCTTGGTCCGGACGCTCTCGGACAATGCCGAGTTGATGGGAACGATGGCTGAGTTGGATCTGGCCCCACCTGAGTTCATTACGGTACCTGCCGCGGACGGCACCGACCTCAACGCTTCGATCATCAAGTCACGGGATTTCGATCCGACGCAGAAGTATCCGGTGCTGATGTACGTCTATGGTGGACCGGGGTCACAGACAGTCAACGATGCCTGGGGTGGCACGCGGTATTTGTGGCATCAGTCGTTGGCGCAGCAGGGATACCTGGTCGTGAGTGTGGACAACCGCGGGACTGGCGCCCGTGGGCGCGAGTTCAAGAAGCAGACATACATGAACCTCGGCCAGCTCGAATCGGACGACCAGATTGCCGCTGCCCAGTTCCTCGCCACGCTTCCGTACGTGGATGGTGACCGGATCGGCATCTGGGGGTGGAGCTACGGTGGATACATGTCGTCTCTCACGCTGTTTCGTGGTGCCGATGTGTTCAAGGCGGCCATAGCGGTGGCCCCGGTGACGGATTGGCGGCTCTACGACACGATCTACACCGAACGTTTCATGCGCACGCCGCAGGAAAACTCGCATGGGTACACGTCCGGCTCACCAAACACGCATGCGGCCAAGCTAAAAGGCAACTTCCTGCTGATCCACGGTACCGGTGACGACAATGTCCATGCCCAGAACACGACGCAGCTCGTTCACGCGTTGCAGGAGGCGGGAAAACAGTTCGACATGCGGTTGTATCCGAACAAGACCCACTCGATCGCGGGCGGTGGCACCCGCGTGAATTTGTACAACTACATGACGTCGTGGCTGGACGAGAACTTGAAGGGCAATCGGGATAGCGGAAACGGCGCGGCCCTAGTTCCGTAATGGCATGGGAATAGCGGACGATGAATGGATCCGGGCGGTGCATCCCTTTGCCCTTCGTTCTTCGCCCTTCTAGTCCACCAACTCCGCAAACGCCGGCGTCAGCCGTTCCAACGCTTCCTTCAGTTCCCCCTGTTCGTTTCCGAATCCGAATCTGATGTGGTGTGGGCGGTCGAAGTGGTCGCCAGGTACCAGGAGAATGTCGTGTTGTTCGCGAACGCGCTCGACGAGATCGAGGGCACCGATCGCATGCGCGTATCGTGCGAAGCAGATGGCACCACACTGTGGTGCGTGCCACTCGAAAAGGCCGCCGAACTGCTCGAGCCACTTGTGGAGGATGGGATAGTTCTCATTGAGGATTCTTCGCGTGCGCTCGAGGATGCGCTCCCGGGCAGCGAGTGCCCGAGTCGCCAAGTAGTCGCTTGCCGACGAAGGGCATATGACGGTGTAGTCGTGACGGCGGACGACCTCGGCCTTGAACTCCTTTGATCCGATGGCCCATCCGAGCCGGAGTCCGGGCAGCCCGTACGCCTTTGACAGCCCATTGACGACCACGAGTCGATCGTACTGGCCCCAAAACGACGGCGTTGTTTGCCCGTCGAGTTCGGCGCCCTGGTACACCTCGTCGGCAAGAATCCATGCACCCACTTCACCGGCGCGCGCGATGATGGCGTTGCGCGCCTCGTCGCTCAAAACGTGTCCGGTCGGGTTGTTCGGGTTGGTGACGATGACCAACCGCGTATTGGGAACGATGGCGTCGGTGATCTCGGCGAGGTCGGGTTCCCATCCGCGCTCCGCGCGGAGCCCAAATTCGGTGACTGTCGCACCGAAGTTCTTGGCCAATCCGGGTGTTTGCATATAGGTAGGTGTCATGACGGCAACGTGATCGCCGGGCTCAACCAGGGACCACGTCGTAATGAAGTTGGCTTCAGAGCTGCCCGTCGTAGCTGTGACATTGGCTTCGGTCGCACCCGGGTAGAGTGCGGCGATTGCCGTACGCAACTCGTCGGTACCGTCACCTTGGCCATAACCCAAGCGCACCGCGGCCAATTCTTCTAGGCTACCACCACCGGCGTCAAGGAGTTCGGAAATCGTCATGGGGTGAACGCCGCTCTCGGAGAGATTGGCCGATACTCGGTGCTCGAATTCGCTTTGCCAGCGCTCGAGTTCAAACGGGTAGAATGGCATAGGGAAAAGATAGTGGGACAGGAGGGACAGATGGGACAGGTCATCAATCCTGTCCCCCCTGTCCCCCCTGTCTGTCAGATCCTCGCTAGATACGTAATTTTCACCACGGCTCCACGCGCTTCGAACGCCCACAACGAACGATTATTGCCGCGCAGTTCGTTGAACACGATGAAGAGGTCGCTCCCGGGGCTATGGATGAAGTTGATGCGAACATTGGCCGACACCTTGTTGTCCAGGCTGTTGTATTGGATCAAGGCGTTGGCAAAGAGATTGGTCGAGAACGCATACGACATTCGCAGCGAACCGATGTCGGCACGAAAGGCCCCGTACGGCGTGTCGACGTCGTTGTAGGTGTATCCGCCCGTCAGGCTGAGGTGGCGATTCAGAGTCGCGGTGAGCGATCCGTTTGCCGAGAACAGCGTCCCGCCAAAGTATTGTGCATAGGTGCCGTTACTTTCCAGGAACACCGGTCGATTGCTGCTGGTTCTCGCGAACCACCCAATTTCTCCAGCGTCGTAGTCGCCGGGTGGGATGGACAAGTCGTCGGTGAGGTCGAAGCCCTCATCAAGTCGGGTGAAAGCCGGGCCGCCAATGAAGGTAATCTCATCTCCGCTGTTCCAATCGGGAGCGATCGCCACTGCGGTGAGCCAGTCTTGCGTGACCCAGTCGGTCCGCGTGATGTACTGTCCTTGGATGAAGATGTCGATCTTGCGGAGCCCAAGCAGCTGTGGGCGAGGGGTCAACCGGGCAAATGCGTCAAAACGGCGAATGTCTTTGCGGGTAATGAAGCCCATGTCAGTGGTCGCTTCCGGCCCCACGAACATGGCGGCAGTATTCAATCCGAAGACCCCCGTGTCGTAGTCGGCGGCCAACCGGTAGGCCCAATCCTCACCGCCGCCCCCGGATGTACTGGTCCGAGCGGCGAACCCCTGCAGATTCAACGTCGACGTTGCCCACCAGGAAAAGTCGGCGCCGGCCGCGAGGTTCCAGTCCGCCTTTGATCGCCGATCGGTGATCATGGCTCCGATGTAGTTCGCACCACCGATGTCGCGTTTCACACGCGCGACGGCCCAGTTCGTGGTGGGTATCCCGAACGCGTCGTTCGTCACGACATCCATCAGTCCAATCGTTTGGTTTCCTGCCCGTCCCGTGAATCGGAGGCCACCCAAAATCGGAACCTCGCCATCATCGCTGATACCAATGCGGCGAGAAAAAAACAACAGGAACGGTGGTGCCTCGAACCGGCCACGGTTACCGAACTCGAAAATACCGGAGTTCTCGAGGAAAAAATCACGCTTCTCGGGGAAGAACAACGAAAAACGAGTGAGATTCACTTGCTCGTCGTCAACTTCCACCTGCGCGAAGTCGGTGTTCACGGTGACATCGAGCACTAGGCCGGGGGTGACTTCGTACTTAAGGTCGCCACCCACCTTTAGTTGCGGGTCTGATTCCCGAACGGTATCGGAAACTTGTTCTGACGTGCCGCCGCCGAGAAAGTACGGCTTGATGTCGAGGTTGGCACTGACGCGCGGCAGGTCGGTCAAGCCATGCAAATGGCCGGCGCGACTCACTCGGGCGAATCCTTCGTTGTCTCGTGACCACGCGCTCCACAGGGCTTCTTCGTTTTTGCGGCGGATGACACGATAGACATTGAAGCCCCATGGCTCTTCGGAATCGCCGCCTGGGAACCGGAGCGTCCGAAACGGGATGGCAAATTCCGCGGACCATCCTTGATTGGTTATCTGGGCTTTCACCTGCCAGACACCACGCCAGTCGATGTTGATTTCGCGGCCCTCGTCGGTAATCGTCGCGTCGAATTCGGCACCATTCGGATTGGTGGCGAATACCATAGCGTTTCGGTGATCGTGAAACGGATCGAACAGAATCGCGATTGCGTCGTCGCCGGCAAACTCGGGCTCGCCCGAGAAATCCGTGTCCATGATGCGGTCACGCTGGAGTATGCGCGAGATAATGCTTCCTGGATCGCGATCTCGTGCCACAATGCCGATATAGAGTGTGGCGCCATCATAGAGGATGCGGACCTCGGTATCCTCTGTCGCCAGATCACCTTCGAACGGTTCGCGTTGGCGAAAGCCGGAAGCGACGGGTGCGGTTTGCCATACAGCTTCCGTCAGGACCCCATCGAGCCGGATAGGACTCGAGTCAGAATCGGGAATTCGGGCAGCGTACACCTCCGGCAGGACCCGATCCTGGGCGGGTACCGACCGTACGGATGCGGCAAGCGCGACCGGAATCGCGCCGAGAAGGAGACGAGTTCGCATGTGGGTCGAGGGAACGACGGCCGCAACATAGCTTCCCTCGAGACCCACGGCGAGCGGAAAACTAGTTCTTGCGGATTCTCACGCTTCCCGAACCAGTGTCGATAACCAGGCTTCCCGACCCGTCCCCGAGCGTACCCGTCATGTGATCCCGTGACCAGCGGCGCACGGTCAACGGTAGGTCCATGTCGATCCCCCCGCTGCCGGTTTCGATCTCGACTTTGGCACCAAACGACTCTGGGAGTCCAACGGTCACGGAGCCGGAGCCGGTGTCAATGCGAATGTCCCGAGCGTTCTCCGTCACAACGACGGAAATGGATCCGCTTCCCGTCTCGAGATTGATGTCACGCGCGGTTGTACGATCGATGCTGATGCGCCCTGACCCGGTATCGATATCGAGGAACGTTACGTTGACACCGTTTGCGGTTACGCGACCCGACCCCGTGTCGACTCGAAGGTTGTCTCCGGTTACGCCATTGATCTCGACGTGACCGGATCCAGTGTCGATGTCCACGTCGCCCTCGGCGCTCGTGACCTCGACATGCCCCGAACCGACGTCGAGGCTGAGCGTGCCACGCGTACCCGTCGCGGTAACCCGCGTCGCCGAGCCGTCGAACAACAGGTGCCCATTGACGTTCCGGATCGTGGCTTCACCCACGCCCCAATACACGGCGATCTCTTGTCCTTGTGGAACGACGATCCGCAGGTCGGCCCAGGCCTCGAGACCACTGCCTGACGAACGGATGCGCACACGGTCATCGCGGTCACCACCGTGGCCGAAAGTCCCATCGGATCGGACCCGGACCTGTGTGTTGAAGCGGGAGTCGCTTCCGGAGTAGATGATCTCGTCGTCCGGGTAGAGGACCCGGAGCGTTTGGGTGCCACCGAGCGGACCGCGCTCTACGCCCAGACGACCACCGTCGTCGCCGCCCCGCGTGATTTCCACCGATACGGTCGAGCCCGATCCGGATTCGATGGTGACCTCTCCGGCCAAATTGTAGATAGCGACTCGGTCGCCCTGTAATTCGTAGCGTTCGCTTTGCGCTACCACGAGCGCCGGAAGCGCCATCAGCCCTCCCACCAAGAGTGGGACCTGTCTTGTCTTCATTGGTTGCTCCTCAAAGGCCAGTTTTGTCGACCAATTAGACAGGCGCTCGGTCTGGAAGGTTGATTCACCCCTGCAATCCGTCCAAATCGAGCAATTGGCCCGGGTGCTCAACCCAATACGTGGGCTCCTGTGGTTCCAGCCACTCGCGCGGGAATGGCCCCCACATCACAGCGGCGGTCGCTACGCCCGCTGCCCGCCCGGCGGCCATGTCGTGAGGCGAATCACCCACGAAGACCGTGGTCTCTGCGTTCGCACCAAGGAGTTCCAGCGCCAGCAGCACCGGATCCGGGTTGGGTTTGTAGCGCTCGACGTCGTCTGCCGTAACCAGAACCTCGAAATGGCCGTCGAATCGACACGAGGCCAGGCCCTTCAAGGTCCCGGGGCGCTTTTTCGACGTTACGATCCCGAGCTTGGTACCGCCGGCGGCGAGTTCGAGGACGACATCGTGCACTCCGGCGTATTCCCGAACCATCGTATCGTGATTTGCGAGGTTGTGCTCTCGATAGGTCTCCACCATTTGGGCTATTTCATCGTCGTTTTTAGTGAATTCTCGAAACTGTACCACGAGTGGGGTGCCGAGGCCCTTGAGCCAGACATCATCCGGAGGAACGTCATCCAGGTGGACCTGCATAGTGTGCCGAAACGACGACAGGATCAGGTCGATCGAGTCGATGAGGGTTCCGTCGAGGTCGAAGAGGAAAGTTTCGTATTTGGGCATGGGGGAATCTAAAAGGGACAGGTGGATCGAGGGAGCTGGCAAGGGGCAGTGTGTCCCCGGAGCGAACGTCGAGTCGCTACCGGGAATTCCCCGTACCCGTTCGAGCGAATCGCAGTTCGCGGAGGGGATACACTGCCCCTTGCCAGCTCCCCCCTCCCCCTCTCAACGCTCCCCCCTCTTCATACGTAACCCCTTGTAACGGTGCTATCTTACGGCACTCAAACCACGAACATACGAGTCGCGAAGCACATAGTGAAACGTCAGAGTCGAGTTCTCCTGGCGCTTGGGTTGGCAACTGCCGCCCTGGCAGCGCCCGTTTCTGCCCAAAATGCCAGTCCCAAGGGCCAGGGCACCAGCGCTTCTGAGGGTGCGAGGACCGTCACTGCACGCCGGGCCTATACTGTTCGCGTGCAAGGTGAAGTTCCCGAGATCGACGGCGTGCTCGATGATCCCGCCTGGCAGGGCGTTCCTCCGATTACCCGACTCATTCAGCGGGAGCCGCTGGAAGGGGAGGTAGTCTCGGAATCGACCACGGTCCGCTTTGTCTATACGGACAATGACCTCTACGTCGGATTCCGCGGGTACGACTCGCAGAGACCCTTCGGCCGGTTGGTGCGACGCGACCAGCGGACGGCTTCCGACTACTTCAACCTCTTCATCGACTCGTATTTCAACCGCATCCAGGCCTACGAATTTGCGATCAACCCATCCGGCGCACGCCGTGATGTGTTCATCTACCAGGACGGGCGCGGCCGGGACGACTCGTGGGATCCCGTGTACGACTGGGCCACCAAGATCGATTCGTTGGGGTGGACCGTCGAAATGCGCATTCCGTTTTCGCAACTACGCTTTGCTTCGGGTGACTCGCTGACGTTCGGTCTGCGAGTCCGCAGATCCATCAACCGGAACAACGAAGAGGCGAGTTGGCCGTTCTTCCCACGGGACATAGCCGGCGAGGTCTCGCAGTATGGTGAGCTCCTTGGGTTCGTCAGCGTTCCCGCGCCGCGGCAGATTGAGATCCTACCGTATGTTGCGGGCAGCGCCGCCTTCGTCCCGGCCGAGCCTGGGAACCCGTTCCTGGACAATGGTAAGACTCAGGACTACCGGGTCGGCGGTGACGTCAAGGTCGGGGTGACCAGTGGCTTGACGTTGGACGCGACGATCAATCCGGACTTTGGCCAGGTCGAAGCGGACGCGGCCGAAGTCAATCTCACAGCGTTTGAGACCTTTTTCCCAGAGAAGCGTCCCTTCTTCATCGAAGGGACAAATCTCTACCGATTCAACCTGTCGCCGTCTTCCGGCGGTGGCATGTTTGGGGGTGGCGGTCGTGGTGGGCAAGAAGGGTTGGTGTACACTCGCCGGATAGGCAGGAGCCCCCATTTCAGTCCTGACGACATGGGTGGGTACGCCGAGGCTGCCCTGTTTACCACGATCCTCGGTGCCGCTAAGCTGAGCGGCGAGATCGGGAACGGGTGGCAGATGGGGATCATGCAGGCGGTCACGAACAAGAAATGGTCCAGCGTCATAGACTCATTGGGGAATCCCAATAGCTCGGCCGTCGAGCCGCTCACCAGCTACTCAGTTGTCCGCCTCGGCCGCTCGACCAACCAAGGCCGGCTGGCGTATGGAGTGCTCGGCACCGCGGTCGCGCGGAAACTCGACGAAGACCGGTTCAAACTGCTTCACGATCGCGCCTTCACGGGCGGTGCGGACTTGCGCGCCCGCTTCGGGGGCAACGATTACGATTTCCAGGTGTCCGGCATGGGGTCCTATGTGCAGGGCTCGCAGAACGCGATAGCTATCACCCAGCTGCGTTCAGCCCGGTACTATCAGCGTCCCGATCAGGATTACGTCGAAGTGGATACCACGCGTACGTACCTCGCTGGGTATGCGGGTTTTGCACAACTTTCCAAGGTGCAAGGCTTCACGAACTGGAAGTTGCGGCTCGATACGCGGAGTCCGGGATTCGAATCCAACGACATCGGGTTTTTGCGGCGCGCCGATGCCATCGACCAACGTGCTGAGTTCGACCTCCGGTGGCTGCAACCGGGCAAGGTGTTCCGGCGGTTCACATGGAGTTTTGACCAGGCGGCCCAGTTCAATTACGGATTGGAACGGACGCAGACGGAGGTCAGCACTCGGTTGAACGCTGACTTCCACAATTGGTGGAACCTGAACGTCAATATCGAGCGCGGATTCGATGCATTGAACACGAGGATGCTTCGCGGTGGGCCGGCATTCCGAACGCCGGGTAGGTGGGAGTTCCGCGTAAGCGGTCGCACGGATTTTCGCCGACAGGTGTGGTTGAGTACCGGAGCTACTCGGACTCTGGAGGACTATAGCGGCGCGACCGGTTGGCGTCTGAACGCCAATATCGGTCTCAGGCCACCGGGCCGGTTCGGGATCAGCTTCGACACGCGCGTTAGCTGGACGACTAACGATCACCAGTTCGTGACACTCCGCTCGGCCAACGACTCGATTTACTACGTTATGGGCCGCCTCGACCGCCAGGACGCCTCCATAACGATCCGGGTAGACTTTGCGATCACCCCACGGCTCTCGCTCGAGTTCTACGCTGAACCGTTTGTGTCGGCCGGCGTCTACAGTCCGCTCCGGCTTGCCGCGGAGGTTCGGTCGGACGACTACTTGGCCCGCCAAGATGTGCTCGGACCCGACCGGATGACTCGCCCGGGCGAAGGGGAGCTGATCGAGGTCGATGCCGACGCAGACGGGACGGTCGACTTCGAATTCTTGGATCCGAATTTCCGCTTGGTATCCCTGCGCACCAATGCGGTGGTCCGATGGGAGTTCAACCCTGGATCGACGCTCTTCCTGGTTTGGCAACAGAACCGCGGCCAGCGCGGACCTAACGGTAGTGACGGGCTCACCGGAGGCATCATCGACGGCTTCCGCGACAACGGTGCGAACGTGTTCATGGTGAAGGTGTCGTATTGGCTTGGGATGTGAGGGGGAAGGATGTAGGGTGCAGGATGCAGGATGCAGGATGCAGGATGTAGGGTGTAGGATGTAGGATGTAGGATGTAGGATGTAGGATGTAGGATGTAGGATGTAGGATGTAGGTGCTGGGACTGGATCGAGGAGTTAGGCCAAGCCTCGTGGTCGCAGGTGTTTGCTCCGCATCAGACCGCTGAGCGTTCGAATGGCTTGGTCAGCGGAATGTAGGAGCCTATCAACCACGTCGTTCGTCAAATACCCCCGATGCCGTGCGATCTCGAGTAGCCGCTCGGCTTCTGCGCTCGACCCCAGAGCAATTCGAAGGTGCCGTTTGTAGAGGGGTTGGGTGCCGAGGGCGTATCCTTCGACGATATTCACATCAGCGGAAATGACGGCGCGAGCCAGTTGATCGAAAACGGCCTTATGGCGGAACGTCCATGCGTCATCGATCGCCTCGAGTGTGCCTAGGCAGAGGGTGCTTGCGTGTTGCCAAGCTTTGAGAGATCTATATCCGTCCATGCGAGAACATATGAGGGGTAGGCCAGGCCATCGGCACCCCGCGAATGCAAACCGGAGCATTTCTGTGCGCATACTTCATCCGATTCCCTGCATCCTGCACCCTGCCTCCTTTGGTACCCGAACCCTGCTAGCTCTGATCGCGTTTGGTCTGTGCGTAGTGCCAGTGCGGGCCCAAGAGTACGACCTCCTCATTCTGGGTGGCCGGGTTATGGACGGCTCCGGCAACCCTTGGCGTTACGCTGATATCGCCATTAACGGAGATCGCATCGTCGGGGTGGGGAACTTCGAGTCCACTACGGCCCGCCGTGTCATCGACGCCACCGGCAAAGTGGTGGCGCCGGGGTTCATCGACATCCACTCGCACGCGGCAGGTCCGAACTACGGCACGCGTGGTTTGCGGTCTCCGGACCCTCAGCGCCGGGCCGCACCGAATCTGATCATGCAGGGCATCACAACGGTCGTGGGAAATCAGGATGGGCGGTCGATGTGGCCTATTGCGGACCAGCGCGATCAACTCCAGGCAAACGCGTTCGGACCCAACGTCATCCTCATGGTGGGGCACGGTACGGTGCGCCGCGAGGTGATGGGCGACGATTTCCGCCGGCCGGCTACCGATGCGGAGATTCGCCGCATGGCGGAAATGGTCCGTCAGGGAATGGAAGAGGGTGCGATGGGGATGACGGCCGGCCTCGAGTACACGCCGGGGCGCTGGAGTGAGACTAGGGAAGTCATCGCGATGGTGGCGGAGATCGTTCCGTTCAATGGCGCGTACGTATCACACGAGCGGAGCGAAGGCGCCGATCCGATGTGGTACTGGCCGAGTGAGTTCTCCGGGCGGCCACCATCACTGATGGACGCGGTGATGGAAACGATCGAGATCGGTGAAGCGACTGGCGCCCGTGTGGTCGCGTCGCATATCAAGGCCAAGGGCGCCAACTACTGGGGCGCGTCACGTACGGTCATTCGGATGATCAACGAAGCGCGTGACCGTGGGGTGCAGATCTATGCCGATCAATACCCGTACGCTACGACGGGTAGTGACGGGAGTACGGTCATGATTCCGAGGTGGGCGATCAGGGCACAGGGCGAAGGGCGAAGCGCGCAGGGGAATGGACGTCCAGACTTCGCGGCGGAGCTTCGCAAGGTGCTCGACGACGACTCGCTCACCGCCGTACTCAAGATCGACATCGAGCACGAGATCTACCGGCGCGGTGGACCGATGCGCGTGATGATTCTGGAGGCAGACAACGCGGATTGGGTAGGCAAGAGTGTCGGTGAGTTGGCGGCTGCGCGTGGGATCACGCCGGTCGACATGGCTATCGCGTTGCAGCTGGAGGGAAATCCGAACCGTCGAGGCGGCGTCGGTACGCGTGGCCTCTCGCTCTCGGAGTACGACATCGAACCGTATGCGGCGCAGGAATGGACGATTACGGCTACGGATGGGTGGATTACGCTGCCCGAAGACGGTTTGACGCACCCGCGGGTGTACGGCACCTTTCCCCGGAAGATTGCCTACTATGCCAAAGAACGTGGCGTACTCTCGATCGAGTCTGCGATTCGCTCATCGAGTTCACTGCCGGCAGAGGTGATGGGGTTGACCGATCGCGGTTGGCTGCGCGAGGGATACAAAGCCGACGTCGTGGTGTTCGACCTCGAGACGATCAAGGACAACGCAACGATTTTTGAACCACATCAGTATTCCGACGGCATCGAGTTCGTGCTAATAGGCGGCCAATTCGTCGTGGACGGCGGTGAGCCGACGATGGCGATGCCCGGGAAAGTTTTGGTGAGAGACGAAGAAGCAGCTAGCTCCACGGGGGCTGGCGGGAACTGATAGAGGATGCAGGATGCAGGGTGTAGGGTGTAGGGGCCTACAGCCCACATCCTGCATCCCCAACAAGGGGCCAACCAATGAAACACGTACTTCGATTTGTTATCGTCGCCCTCCTGGCGACACCATCCCTCAATGCCCAGTCCGGCGTTGAATACGCGGTCGCTCGCTCGGATGCGAAATTCGCCGAAGTGATCGAGATGGCGCGTGGCCGTTTCGACTCGGTCATGGCGGCGAACAACATTCCGGGGTTGTCGGTCGCGGTGTCGATCGATGGGCAGGTCGTGTGGTCGGAAGGGTTCGGTTATGCAAACATCGAGACCGGCACGCCCGTGACCTCAACCACGAAGTTCCGAATCGGCTCGGTTTCCAAGCCGCTCTCGGCTGTGGCGATGGGAATCCTGATGGATCAGGGCAAGCTCGACCTCGACTTACCAGTTCAACATTACGTTCCCTCGTTTCCTGAGAAGGCGAAGGGGACGGTCACATCTCGTCAACTTGGCGGACACATTGCGGGCGTCCGACACTATAGTGGCAACGAAATGCTGTCGTCGCGGAAGTACGAGACGGTGACGCAATCGCTCGAGATTTTCGAGGATGACACGCTGCAAACGCCTCCAGGGGAGGCGTACTCGTATTCGAGTTACGGATGGAACCTGTTGAGCGCGGTCGTCGAAGGCGCGTCGGGCGAGGAGTTTCTCCCGTATATCTATGAAAACGTGTTCGGGCCGCTCGACATGCGGAATACGGTGGCGGAGCATATGGACAGCATTGTCGTGGGGCGCGGCGGATACTACATCCGGAGTGGGCGGGGCATGGACGCCCCAATCATCAATGCGCCGTATGTCGATAACAGCTACAAGTGGGCGGGTGGTGGGTTCGTCTCGACCCCGGAAGACTTATTGAAGTTTGCGCACGGTTTGATGTACGGCGACATCCTCTCGGAAGAGACGCGCAACATGTTGTGGGCGACGCAGCACACGTCCGACGGCGAAGCCACGGGCTACGGTATCGGATTCTCAGATGGCAAGGCGATGACGCACCGGAGGGTTGGACACGGCGGTGGATCGGTCGGCGGCAACGCGTGGTTCAACATGTTCGTGGACGACGGTGTGGCCATGGCCGTGTTGACGAACATCACGAATGGCGGGTATGGAAGCGTGGCGGCCGACGTCATGATGGCGTTCATGCAGGTGAAGATGCATGGGTCGATGGGAGGGATGGAGCATTAGATAGGGGACAGGATATAGGAGGTAGGTGCAAAAAAGGACGCGGTGAACCTGCGTCCTTTTTTGATGCCCGGTAGTGGCGCGTTGGCCATTGGAGTTAGGCCAAGTGGGTGGTGTTACCTCCGAGGACCGTGCGGGCGACCGGGATGTGCTTGATCTGATCCGGGTCGACCTCGTGTGGGTCCTCGCCCAGAATCACGAAATCAGCGAGCTTGCCCGCAGTGATCGAGCCTTTGTCGTTCTCCTCGAATGAGGCATACGAGCCGTTGCGTGTGCAGATCCGGAGTGCCTCGTCGACCGTCACTTTCTGATTCGGTCCCCACTCGCGACCGTCCTCGTCCCTCCGGGTCACCATACTCTGAATGGCCATGAGCGGCTCGAACGGTCCTGGCCAGAAGTCCGACGCCGGTGCCACGGGGATCCCTGCATCGAGGAACGACCGGTGGGCGAACATCCATCGCATCTTGTCGGCGCCGTACTCCTCCCACTTTGGTCCGTGGAAATGCACGTAGGTATAGAATGGGGTCGGAATCGCCCCAGCCGCCTTGATGCGTCGAACGAGATCCGGATTGACCAGCGAACAATGTTCGATCCGATGACGCGCGTCCGCGCGCGGCCACATCCGCTGTACGCGTTCGTACGCGTTCAAGACGAAGTCGATGGCAATATCGCCATTGGCATGGATGCCGATCTGCCACCCCGCGCGGTGTGCTTCCTCGACGGCTTCGTGAATCTCCTCCTGCGTCATCGTCAGAATCCCGTAGTCGTCCGGCCGTCCGACGTACGGTGTGCTCATCCGCATCGTGCGTTCGGAAGCGGATCCGTCAGCTCCGAACTTGACGGCGCCGATTCGCAGGTACTCATCGCCGAATCCCGTGCGCATTCCGGCATCCAACAATGGTCGGTAGCAGGGTTGCTCTCCGGTCCATGGTACGCCTGACGGCAGCATGTAGACACGAAACCGCATCTCGCCTGCACGATACGCATCTTGAAATGCCACGAGGTCTTCCATGCTGCCATGCGCCTGGTGCACGCTGGTGAGGCCCGAACTGGCCATCATCTCGGACATGAGTTTGACGCCGGCTTGCCGCGTTTCGCGCGTGGCCTCGTTAGGGATCAGTCGTTCCAACGGTTCCCTGGCGTACTCGGCAACTTTACCTGTGAGGTTGCCATTGGCCCGATAGTACATGCCTCCAGGTGGGTTGGGCGTATCGATCGTGATGCCGGCCGCCTCGAAGGCCTTGCTGTTGTAAACCGCCGTATGCCCGCCACGATGTTCCACGCGTGCTGGGTGATCGGGCAGGGCCGAGTCGAGATCGCTGGCCAAAATGGGTCGTCCGTCGCTCAGGCGTGTGTCGTCGTACATGATGCCGACGACCCATTCGCCGCGCGGCGTCGTGGCGGCGCGGGCGCGGAGTCGATCGAGAATCTCTGCAATGCTGCCCGCGTTGACATTCACGTATTGGAGTTCGTTCACTCCGGCCGTCGACGGGTGTGTGTGTGCATCGATGAACCCGGGTACCACGGTCATCCTGTCGGCATCGATGACCTCGGTGCCGGGTCGGATGAGATTCCGGATGTCGCTGTTGGAACCGACTGCGACGAAACGGCCATGGCGAACGGCAAAGGCCTCCGCGCGAGGTTGGGCATCATCGATGGTATAGACTCGGCCATTTACGACGACAGCGTCGGGCGTGTCCGCCTGTTGTTGCGCTTGGTGGGAAGTAGGTTGGGGGCGGTTGGGAGTAGGTGGGAGGTCGATGCCGAGCGCGGCGGCAACGGCGGCTCCGGATTCGAGAAACGCGCGTCGGGAAAAATCGTTCATGGTTGGTCTCGTATGGTATTGTTTCGGAGCCGTCGACCGTCTCTATCGCTCGACGTTTCCGGTCTCACCTCTTGCCGCGGCTAACGCCGCTGTCACCCGCTGGACGAACGGTTGGTTCGGTTCGTCGGCGTTCTCCAGCACGTCCAGGACTTGCTGATAGAGCCTTATCGCGTCCTCCATGTCACCCAACGTCTGGTGGATTGCGGCGCGTTCGGCCCAGGATCGTACGAGCAAGGTCGCTTGCCAGCTGAAGTTGACGGAGTCGAGCCTGGCATACACGTCAAGCGCTTCACGGGGTCGGCCCATCGATGCCAGCAAATCGGCCCAGGCATACGCCACACCGGCATTCTCGGCGTTCCAGGCGTTCGGATCCTGCGGCAGCTCCGATGCGACACGGCTCTCGAGCGTCCGTGCCGCTGCAGTGTCTCCCCTGGCTAGCGCCAGGTGGCCGCGCATAACGGGGCACGCACTGTCGGGGAGCAGTGCAATCCACTCGACGAACGTCGTCGTGTCACGGGCGAAAAGATAGGTGTTACCACAACTCTGGATCCTGATTATACGGGCTGCGGCGCTATCCAGGGTGGCTGTAATGAACGCACCTGCCACCTGTTCCCAGCGGCGGGCTTCGTCGCGGTCCGCGTAGGCCGGTTCTGCTAGATTCTCTTCACGCATTTGGCGGAAGGCATCGGCCAAAGTCGCAATAGGGATGAGGACTCGTTCGCCTGTCACCGAGGAACCAAACGGCTGTTCTTCGAATGGCAACGCATCGAGGAGCTGATCCAGCGGGAAACCCCGTCCGGCGGTTTGGACTGCTTGAACGGCCAGATTGTAGGTCCCGATCGCGTTGAAATCGGTGATCGCGTCCGGCATGGCGTCCAGCAGCACGGCCGCAGCATCAGCGGCATCGGCATAGTGTCGCTGGCCGAAGAGCGCGGTTACCCTGAAAAGATCTGCCTGGGTCGTGTCGCCCGATTCTCTAAGGCGATTGGCTTGTGCCTCGGCCTCCGCATACCGCTGCTGTTCCAGGAGCATGTTGGTGAGTTCTAACCTTGGCCGCGCGGCACCGGGAACTTCGGCGGCCCACGCGTAGCCGACTTCGACCCGGCGGTCAGCCGCATCCTGGCGCAGGCGCGCTACTTCATCGGTTCCAACTCGCTGCGTCAGCTCATCCGGCGTTCCGTAGATCGTTGAGTCGGCGAGGCAAACGAGGCGTGCCTGCGGATCCGCGCAGTTGCCCAGCGCGTCCGTGATGTGGAAGTAGGCCAGAACGTAGCTCGAGTCGATGGCCAACGTTCGTTCGAATGCGAATAGGGCCTCGCCGAGGTCGCCGAGGGTGTCGGCGTGCGGGAACAGAATAGCGCCGTGGTGGTAGTGGGCTTCTCCGAGCTGATACCATGCCTCGGTGTCGGTCGAGTCTCGTGCGATCATCCCTTGAGCGGTGCGCCGGGCACGCGGGAAGTCCCCCGATTCAAAGGACGCGTAATATTGAATGAGTGACCGCAACCGCGGGGGGAGGTTGGCGCTGTGCGCCTCTGCCTTGGCCACCATCGATCGACGCACCTCGAGGTCGCCGCCCGTCGCTTGCCATCCTTCCGCATTCCGGAGTCCGATGTACGCGAGCGCAAATGCCGTATCCAAGGCGACGGCGCGCTCGAAATAGTAGCGTGCGGAGTCGGTCTCGAATCGTTGGATAAAGTGTGAACCGCGAAGGTAGCTGCGGTACGCTTCGACGGACGTAGTCGTCTGCGCGAGCACACCGGGGTTTTCCCCGGGAGGCGCGCCACTGATGCTGAGAATTCGGTCCGCTAGCGAGTCGAGCAGCGCGCGTGGGTCAGCGTCGACCGCTGTGCGGACGATCTCGGTGGCCAACCGGGCACCGGTCTCCACATCATGGACCTTCGCCTCGATCGCGATCTCGTCGCCCTCACGCCGAATGTCCCCCATCACTAGCGTACCGACGTTGGCATCCTGCGCCATGGCTTGGGCGGCGTCGAAGTCGATGGCACTGGCGTCGTCGAGATCCCGCCGCCGCATCAGCGAAGCGGTACGCTCGTCATCGAACACGCGGAGGTCTTCCCAATGGGAGAGCGACAGCGCAAGGAGGTTCATCGACGCCTCCTCCAGCCACTCGTTGTCGTCGTCGCCCGTGCGGTTCTCGAATGGGAATACGATCAGGCTCTCGCGTGGGTTGCCGTCGTAGGTCCAACCGCGAGGCCAGAGGAAAAACAGCGCGATGGCGGCGACGGCAATCACGGCGCCGACGACGGGTAAACGGGTAATCGGGGAAGCGGCTTGACGGGTGCCACTGCCCTGGTCGGCGACGGCATCACGGAATTCGGCCGCGGTTTGGATGCGAGCACTCGGTTCCTTCGCGAGCGCCTTCAAGATCGTCGCGCTGAGGTCCTTGGGTGTCTCCGTGCGTATCTCTGTCACCGGCTTCGGATCCTGCGTCATGTGCGCGGCGAGCACAGCCTGGGCACTAGCACCTGTAAACGGGGGTGAGCCCGTCAACATCTCGTACGCGACGACGGCGAGAGCGTAGACGTCGGCTCGGGCGTCGATGTGTGTCTCACCCGCTGCCTGCTCCGGCGCCATGTAACCGGGAGTGCCGATCGCCAGGCCCGTTGCCGTTAGTCGCTCGCTGCCGCTTTGCGCCTCCGCCACAGCCCGCGCAACGCCAAAATCCATGAGCACCGCGTGACCGTGTTGCAGGAGGATGTTCTCGGGCTTTATGTCGCGATGCACCACGCCTTGGGCATGCGCGAACGCCAAGGCGTCGGCGACCTCGCCGATCACTTTACGCGTGTTTTCGATGGACGCGCGACCGTCGGTGGTCAGCCGGTGGCGTAACGACTCCCCCGTCACGTACGGCATGACGTAGTAAATAAGTTCTCCGTCAGCTCCTGCCGTCAGTACCGGGAGGATATTTGGATGCTGAAGTTGGGCGGCGAGTTCGATCTCTTTCTTGAACCGGGCGGCCGAAACCTCCGAGGTCATCTCCGGTGGCAGCAGCTTGATGACGACCTGGCGATTGAGGGACGCCTCGCTGGCGAGGAACAGTCGCGACATGCCGCCGCCACCGATCTCGCGCTCGATTTGGTAGGCGTCGCCGAGGACGGATTGGAGGCGGTCTTGGAGTTCGGGCATGGTCTGGGGGAGAAGATAGGGGGCGGGGGACAGATGGGACAGAGGAAGAGTGGAGAGGTGGAGGGCATCCCCCGTAGCGAACGTTGAGTCGCTA